>JAESUK010000155.1 GCA_016763095.1 Alphaproteobacteria bacterium | reverse complement strand
TCCTCCAATGATTGGTTGGGCAGCCGTCACGGGTGATATAACGCTCTATCCAATTCTTTTGTTTGGGATCATATTCATATGGACACCTCCACATTTTTGGGCACTGGCGTTGTTTGCCAATGAAGATTACAAGCGCGCGAATATTCCGATGCTTCCTGTGACCTCTGGGGATCATCACACAAAAATTCAAATGCTGATTTACACGGTGCTTTTATTACCATTGTCCCTCGCCCCTTGGGGATTGGGCTATAGGGGCGTATTATATGGTGTAAGTGCTTCTATCTTGGGTCTGCTATTTATTATTGCAGCAATCTTCACACTCAAGGACAAAACATATAAATCTGCCAAAAAGATGTTTGGCTATTCCATATTTTATCTGTTCGCAATTTTCACGGCTCTTATGCTTGATTTGAGCTTGTAATAATAGATCTTAAAACTCAATAATTAATATTCGTTTTGTTTATCATCAAAGTTTTGTGCGAGATCAGAGAATCTTGTGTAGTTTGCGTCAAACTGTAGCTTGATCGGACCAATTGGACCGTGACGTTGTTTGGCGACAATCACTTCGGCGATGTTTGCCATCTCTTGAATACGGCGTGACCATGTTTCATAACGCTCGTTAAACTTCTCAACGGACTCACTGATTTTCTGGCTTGGCTCTTCCCGTGAGAGATAGTATTCCTCACGGTAAATGAACATCACGGCATCAGAATCTTGCTCAATTGATCCTGATTCACGAAGATCGGATAGCATTGGACGTTTATCATCACGTGATTCCACACCCCTTGAGAGCTGTGACAAGGCAAGAACTGGCACTTCCAATTCTTTCGCAAGGGCTTTTAGTCCCCTTGTGATTTCTGACACCTCTTGCACACGGTTGGCTTCTGATTGCTTACTTCCACTTCCGCGAAGAAGTTGAAGATAATCAATCACGATTAGACCAAGTCCATGTTGGCGTTTCAAACGACGTGAACGTGTCCGTACAGCAGAGATTGAAAGGGCTGGCGTATCATCAATATACAAAGGAATCTGGCTCAGTTGATGTGCCGCTTGGGCAAAGTCTCTGAACTGATCTTGGCTTAGATGTCCCTTACGGATGCTATCTCCAGAAATGTTCGCTTGATCAGCCAAGATACGAGTTGTTAGCTGGTCATGTGACATCTCAAGCGAGAAAAAGGCTGTAATTGCCCCTTCTTTTCCACCTGTTTCCGCAAAGACTTTGGCTGTGTTAAAGGCGATATTAACCGCCAACGCTGTCTTCCCCATAGAGGGACGCGCGGCAAGTATGAGAAGATCAGAAGGATGTAAGCCCCCAAGTTTCTTGTCCATATCAATCAAGCCAGTTGTTGCACCCGTCACGCGACCTTGTGTATTGTATGCTTTTTCAGCAATCTCAATGGCTGTGACAACAGAATCTTTCAGGGTTACAAACCCTCCTTTTGATTCGCCACTTTCCGCCAACTTAAAAAGTTGTGCTTCAGCTTTTTCAATTGTCTCACTTGTTTCTTGTTCAATGTTAAATCCACGCGCATCCTCGACAATGTCACTTCCGACATTGATCAGTTCACGGCGCAGGAATAGATCATAGATTGTGTGCGCGTAACTCTCGGCATTGGTTAAACTCACCACTGTTCCCGCAAGATCGGCAAGATATTCAACACCCCCGACCGAGTCGAGGTCTTGGTCTTTTTCAAAATAACCTTTGAGCGTGACAGGCGTTGCTGCTTGTCCACGCTCTACGAGTATATTGATAGCATCATAAATACGTCCGTGTGCGCCCGCATAAAAATGCATTGGTTTGAGCATATCAGACACACGCTCTAAAACTTTATTGTCCAAAAGCAACGCGCCAATCAAGCCTTGTTCGGCTTCTAAATTGTGGGGGAGCTTTACCTCAGTAGGCACAGCTTCTTGTGCCATGTCCTCTTTAATTTTTTCAATAACATTTGTGTTCATACATTCACACTAAGCACTTATCCACGCAAAGGTATATTGAAAAAAGAATCATGCCTGTGAATTACGGGGATAGTCGTGATAAGACAAGGCTACATATAGACTTGAACCAAAAAATAAAAGCTGTAGAATCAGGAGAATAGTATTTTATTTACGGGAATTTTTCCATGTCCGCACAATCCTACAAAACCTTTCGCTTTTTTCTTCGTGATGCCCTTCGATTCTTAGGACTAGAAGTCTCTCGCTATCGTCCGCGTGGACAAGAGAATCTTCCCACCGCCATTCCTGATCAGTTTAAAACGCTCTATAAAAAGTATCATGCCTTTTCGATGGTAAAATGGCCGGGGCTTTATACCGCCTTTAATGCTGTTGATCACATTACCAAGCACAAAGTTGATGGTGCGATTGTTGAATGTGGCGTTTGGAAAGGCGGTTGTACCGCAATTATGGCAGAACACCTTGCGGGGCAAGATGACATCTTCCGCGATTTCTATCTTTACGACACCTATGAGGGCATGAGTGCGCCAACCGATAAAGACTTTAGTTTCTTTACAAATAAAAAAGCAGACGACCTTTATCAGAGCTATCAAAAAGATGGAAAATCAGATTGGTCTGTGGGCGCACTGGAAACCGTCAAAGAGGTTTTAGAAAAAACAGGCTATCCCACACATAAAATTCATACCGTAAAGGGTAAGGTCGAAGACACTATTCCTGAGACAATGCCTGATAAAATTGCAGTGCTCCGCCTTGATACAGATTGGTACGAATCCACAAAACATGAACTAGAGCACCTCTTTCCAAGACTTGTTAAGGGTGGTGTGTTGATCGTTGATGATTACGGAGCGTGGGCAGGCTCAAAGCAAGCCGTGGATGAGTATTTTGAGAAAAATATCTGTGATATCTATTTTCACTATGATGCCTCAACAGGTAATATCTGCGGGGTGAAATCATGATGGATCATAAGATTGACTTCTTCTATTTAGGGCCGCCAAAGACGGCCTCAACATGGGTGTTTGAGTGTTTGAAAGAACACCCTCAAATCTGTGCAACGGATCATTCAGAAAACAATTTTTTTGATGTTAATTTTCACAAAGGGGAAGATTGGTATGAGAACCTCTTTCCGCCGTTGAAAGATGGTCGGTTAAAAATTGACTGTACGCCCACTTATATAAACTCTATTCAAGCACTTGAGCGTATTTTGACGCATAACCCAGATGCAAAATTTGCTTTTGGTGTCCGTAGCCCGATTGAGCGCGCATTTTCTGGCTACTGGCATGTACGCCGACTTGGGCATATCAACTATAAGTTTGAAGAAATTTTGGATACCTATGTTTGGTTCCGTACGTGGGTCGAACCAGGCTTTATTTCAAGCCATGTTGCATGGCTTATGCAACATATTCCCGCGGAGAATCTTCTTCCAATTTACTTTGATGACTTAAAAGATGATCCTGCGACGCTTATGAAGAATTTATATGGATTTTTGGATATTGATGCTGGATTTGTTCCCGACACGCTTCACAAGAAGGTCAATGTTGCGCGCCCGAAAAATACACTTATCGCGCGCCTTGGTCATAAAGCTTTTGAGACAATTGGCATGAAGGGTTTATCTGGTAAGAAAGAGTATCTGGATGGCATTCCTGCGGATTTCCGCAAAAAACTTAATATACTCTGTACTCCTGAAGTTGAAGGACTGAGCGAACTTTTACAAAGAGATTTAACGGACTGGCTAAAATAACATGAACAATATTACAACACGTGCGCGACATCTTTCCCCTGTAAAGAAGGCTCTGTTTATCATACTTTACTTTTGTGATCACACCATGCGCTTTTTGCGTAAAGCATTGATTAGGGCAAGCATTCAAAAATGCGGTGCTAAGTTGCGGGTTTATGGCTCTGTACGCATAAGCGGACATCATAACGTGATCATTGGGGATCGTTGTGCATTGAACCACGGAGTCATGATTATGGCGCGCGGTGGGGTAAAGCTTGGAAATGATGTTGTCATCTCTCCAGGAGTTATTTTGACCACCGATTCTCTTGATAATTCAATCAAAGCGCTTCCGCGTGTACATACATCTAAACCTATCGTTATTAAAGATGGTGCTTGGATTGGATCACGCGCGATTCTTCTTCCTGGGGTAACGGTTGGATGTAATGCCGTCATTGCCGCCGGATCTGTTGTTCGGGAAGACGTGCCTGAAAATGCATTGGTTGCAGGTGTGCCTGCCAAAATTAAAAAGAAAATTAACGATTAATCGTCTTGGTTTTTTGGAATCGCGAGGCTTAGTCCAAGCAAAAACCACAGATAGCGTGCATATAAGATTTGATGCACGAGCGAAAACAAAGCGAACAAGATCATCACAACAATCATGGCTTGCGCAAGCGTTCCATAAATATCCTTGTCGATATCTTTTCTAGTCTTATATGTCCGCCACAACGCCACGAGCGCGATAAGATAGAACACACCGAATACGACAGCGCCAACAACCCCAAGCTCGGTTAACACCCAAAGAGCGCTGTTATCAATCTGGTCTAAGGCCGCGCCTCTCTTTTCCTCTTGGAAGATCAAAAATCCACCGATCCCAGCGCCAAATATTTTATGATCTGACCAGAGCTCAAGCGCATCTTTTGCCACTGTGATGCGTAGGGTATCTGTTT
>JAESUK010000154.1 GCA_016763095.1 Alphaproteobacteria bacterium | reverse complement strand
TTACAAATCCTTTGGACGTGATGGTTGAAGTTATGCAACGTGCGACAGGTTTTGATGCGAGTAAAGTCGTAGGAATGGCTGGTGTCTTGGACAGTGCGCGTTTCCGTCACTTCTTGGCAGATGAATTTGAAGTGTCTGTTGAAGATGTAACAGCCTTTGTTCTTGGCGGACATGGCGATACTATGGTGCCTCTCACGCGCTACTCAACAGTTGCGGGTATTCCTCTTCCCGATCTCGTGAAAATGGGTTGGACAACACAAGAGAAAATTGATGCCATCGTTGATCGTACACGTAAAGGTGGAGGAGAGATTGTTGCCCTACTTAAAACTGGGTCTGCATATTATGCACCAGCATCAAGTGCCATCACAATGGCAGAGAGCTATCTTAAAGATAAGAAGCGCGTACTTCCATGTGCCGCTAAATTAACAGGACAGTACGGTGTTGATGGTCTGTACATTGGTGTACCTGTTATAATTGGTAAAAACGGAATTGAGAAAATCATTGAAATTGAGTTGAGTGCGGATGAGCAAGCAATGTTTGATAACTCAGTAAGTGCCGTACAAACGCTTGTTGATGATTTAGATCAAAAAGCTGCTTAATACAGCTTTTAAAACAACAATAAAAAACACCACAATTTATAATGTGGTGTTTTTTTATGCGTTGAGATTTCTATCTCTTACTTCCTGTAAAGAAGGCTGGTATTCCCACCAACACGGCGAAGTGATGTTGGGGAAAGTTTTTTAAGCCACTTCTTTGTTGATGTGCTTGGGTAGCGTGCATGGTATGGCTCTAGCCATGTTAACTGTGAGGGCTTCACATCTTTACCTTTAAGCTGTGGCGCAAGCGCGACAGATTCAAAGTAAGACGGATTATCAAGTGCTTTCAATGATTGTTTCAAGAGACGGTGAAAATACCCTTGGCGGAAGTCATACAAGTTAACGCCGTTACGTGCGGCAGTTTCTGCGATCATCACCAGTGGTGTAATTGCAAAGAGATGATAATGGAGGGCTTTGCCTTCACGTGCCAATTCTAAAGGAAGCGTACCGTCTGGGTTAATCTGTAACGTAGCAAGCTTGAACTGATGAATACCCCATTTGAAAAAGTCTTCGTCATCAAGAGCCACAGATGCTGCGGTTACACTCCAAGCTGCCCAATAAAGGTGGTTGTTATGACGGCTTTTAAGCGGTGAATTAAACGGATAGTCTTTGATCACAAGATCGCCGATACGACGAAGCCATTTTTCAACAACGCCCTTGTGACGAGGATCTAGGAAAGGATCTTTTTGAATTTGAATATAGGCAGAGGAAACAGTCGCAAGTCCCCATTGACGTGTTGCAATCCCACCTTTGTTTGCGTCCCCTGTAAATGCACCAATTTTTGCGGCCTCAGAAAGCCATGATAAAACACATGCTGCGTATGCAGAGTTCTGCGCACGGCTTCTCATATAGTTATTCGACATGCGAATAAGGTCTTGTTCATAGGCGACGATACCACGTGTGGCACGTTTGTATTCAATTTCTGCTTTTGGGTCTATAGATGAACGTGTCGGATCATTTTGATCATATACGCTGTAAATCTCTAAATCTTTAGGTGGAAGAGATTTGGGCGCAGGGCAAGATTGAAATTTGTTTCTTGGGTTGTTATATCCAAAATCAATATTTTTAACAGGTAGATTATATGGGGCTTTAATCTGTACCGCTTTGTCTGCAGCGGAGGCAGTATGAATGGAAGATGTAAATGTTACAGACAGCAATGCTGAACATAATAGGGGGAAATATCTCAAAATCTAAACTCCAGTTCGGCTAAAAAACGAAATGCGGTTTCATCATCTCCCGCTGGGGCATAGGCGTCTCCAGATTTGAAGGTCCCAGCTATCAGCTTGAGGTAAGTCTTTTTCACATAGTCACTTTTTACATTATACTCAGATAATAGCTCACTGTTAAAGGTAAAATCTAAAGCCTGCCCAATATGTGTGTCTTGCCCTGTTAATGCGCCTGTAATTCCAGCGCTTCTTAAGGGGGCATTTTTTTCGTCTAGCCAATAGCTATAATAGTTCATATGTAATGCACTTGCATCCATCGCAGGGAGCTTTAAACCTGTTGAAAGAATATGAAGGTTTGAAAGTTCTGGACGGAATATTTCACCGTAATTTCGTATCGCTTTAATGTCTCCACGACGACGGCTAGAGTTCCCATGTATTCCTGTCTGTCTAAATGCACCATCATCCTTGTCTGTTGTATCAGAGTCACCAGAACCATAGGCATAGCCAATCTTAAAGACGGGGGAGAGAGGAATGTTAAAGTCGGCTTCAAAACCAGCATCAAGTCCCCAACCAAACACGTCAAAGTCCTCAACGGATGTCACACGTCGTAGAGACACACTTGGACCAGATGTCGTTGTGCGTCGTTCTTCGCTTCCATATACACCCATAACATCAAGGCGGTAATGTAAAGCAGGCATAATGCTGGTCACATCTTTAAACTTCCCCCATTGACGTGTGCCAAGCCATAATAGGTTGGCATCTTCAAGGTCATGGTCTTCTGCATCAAGAAGTTGCCCAACGCGTTCATTATCCGAATGATCATGCTCGTACATAAAACGTGCATCTAGGAAGTGGTTATATTTATATTGATGTGACACTTCCCCAAAAAATCGAAAACGACTTTTGTCATCTTCTTCAAAGTCACTGCCGTTTGTACGGTAAGCCACAAGGTTTTCACCAACCCCAACAAATCCTTTTGTCAGTGTTTTATCAAAGATAAGGCGTGCAGCATCAAGGTCTTTGTTCCACCAAATTGTCCGAGGTTCTGTAATGCGGTGACGACCAATTTGTAAGGAAAGAGGCAAGTACCCAAACAGATTTTTCTGTCTGAGCCAATATTGACGGATTTCAAAGAAGTCTTGGTTGAAAATAATGTTCCCAGTGTCATCTTCCGCCCCAGAATCTCCTTTAATTCTATACCCTCGAACATCAAGATAACCATCTACCGTATCCGTAAACTTATAATTGAGCATAATGCGCGCTTGTGTTGCTAAGCTGTCCTCACGATTTTCATTCTGAGTTCCTAAATCATCATTCTCTTCCGAAATATACTGAAAGTTAATTAAGCCACGTACGCGTAGATTGTCGTAGATCGTGTTGAAGGCATCAGAATATGGCTTTGCTATCGCAGAGGATGATATAAGCACGGTGCAAAGTGATGTTAAAAGAAGTTTTTTATGTATAGACATGAGGTACCTTTAAAGTCTGCTTAAATATTTAGTAGCGCGTGCAATGCCATTCTTAGAGGCAATTTTATAATAGCGTTTCGCCGCTTCGATATTGACAGGCACGCCGAGACCCTTTTCGTAAATACGACCTATATCTACGGCAACCTTGCTATAGCCTTGGTCATAAGCACTGAGATAAAGCTCAAGTGCGCGTTTATAATTTCTTCTTACAGTTTTCCCTCTGTAGAACATGCGTCCTTGGTAGTAGAGTGCGCGCGTGTAGCCCATGTCAGCTGATGTAATATAAAGGTCAATCGCCTTCGTTGCATTTTTAGCTACGCCGTAACCTTCTTCATACATACGCGCAAGTTCAAAAAAGGCTTTAGGGTGCCCCGCTTCTTTTGCTACCTCAAGGTATGTGCGACCAATTTTCTGAAACTTAGAATTTCCGTGACGAAGGA
>JAESUK010000153.1 GCA_016763095.1 Alphaproteobacteria bacterium | reverse complement strand
TCTTACCGCAGGAATATCACGAACCGTCAGATTTGGTTTATAATCAACAGAAGACGCAAAACTAGAAATAAGGTCTTCTGCCGCATTTTTAGAGGAATCAGCCAACGCTGTATCTACGACTGAAACGCCCATAAACAAAGAAAATAAAACCGCAGATGTTTTTGTAACAGCCATAACAATAACCCTCTATAAATTATATTATGTATAGAGATAACACGTCATCATAAAAAATTGAACTTTTTAATAAGTACCGATCAAAACATTTTTTAATGTCTTCATCTCTTCAAGCGCATGTCCTGTTCCCAAGGCGACACAAGAAAGAGGATCATCAGCAATCGTAACTGGCAACCCCGTTGCATGACGAAGAACCAAATCAAGGTTTGACAGCAATGCACCACCACCCGTCATCACAATACCTTTATCTACGATATCAGACGCAAGCTCTGGTGGTGTATGTTCAAGAGCAACTTTCACCGCCTCAATAATATGCCCCACAGGTTCTGCCAAACTTTCTGCAACCTGTCTTTCTGTGACAACGATTTCTTTTGGAACACCATTCATCAAGTCCCGTCCCTTAATTTCAAGGTAACGACCTTCACCATCCCCTGGAGGACATGCAGATCCAATATCTTTTTTAATACGCTCTGCCGTTGTTTCTCCAATAAGAAGGTTATGAACACGGCGAATATAA
This sequence comes from Alphaproteobacteria bacterium, assembly GCA_016763095.1. Taxonomy (GTDB): domain Bacteria; phylum Pseudomonadota; class Alphaproteobacteria; order Micavibrionales; family Micavibrionaceae; genus UBA1850. The sequence goes on along the minus strand of JAESUK010000153.1, from coordinate 3,947 downwards.
GCAATAATTGCCTCATCCATTTTATCTCCGCCAACCCGCGCAGATTTTGCATAAACAATTCCACCAAGAGAGATCACAGCAACTTCTGTTGTACCACCACCAATATCAACAATCATTGATCCTGATGGCTCTGTCACAGGAAGCCCCGCACCAATAGCCGCAGCCATAGGCTCTTCAATAAGATAAACTTCACTCGCCCCAGCACTTTCCGCAGACTCAACGATTGCCCGTTGCTCAACCGCCGTTGAACCAGACGGCACACAAATCACCATTTTAGGGCTAACAAAAGAACGTCGATTATGAACTTTACGGATAAAATGTTTAATCATTGCTTCTGTAACTTCAAAATCAGCAATCACACCATCGCGGAGGGGACGAATCGCAACAATATTCCCTGGCGTTCTCCCAAGCATTTGCTTAGCTTCATTCCCAACAGCAAGAACTTGTTTCTTACCTCCTGCAATAGAAATAGCAACAACAGACGGCTCATTAAGCACAATCCCACGATCACGAACATAAACCAATGTATTGGCCGTTCCCAAATCGATTGCCATATCAGCAGACATAAAGTTAAGAAGTTTTGAAAGCATGAACGATCTATTTTAATTGTTAAGTATATACTTGTGAAAAGACACTACACTCTAGGACTAATGAGTTTTAGATAAAAAACAAGAATATTCAGACATATTCACAAAAAAAAGCCCATCAAGATCACTTGAAAGGCTTTTAAACAAATAAGTTAACGTAAAGGGTTGAAATTACCCTTGGCGTGCTTTGAAACGCTTGTTAATTTTATTGATTACATAAACGCGTCCACGACGGCGAATAACGCGACAGTTACGATCACGTGTTTTCAATGTTTTTAATGAGTTTACAACTTTCATAGCCTTGTCCCGCTTTTAATTCTTAATTTCAGAGCTAGGGTATAATGGTCTAGGCATACCCTTGTCAAGAGATAAAACGCGAAAATAGTCTTTTCACGAGGACAAAGAAGGTGATATTATCTTGCAAGGTAATCTATACACTGAATAGTTGAGAACATGTCTGACAATATAACACCTCCGATTACATCTGATGATTTTAAAATTGCCTTAGAGGAAAAACAACTCTCCTTAAATTATCAACCTATTATCAACACCAAAGATAAAACCATCTCAGGGTTCGAAGCACTTATGCGTTGGACCCATCCAGAACATGGCTTTATCTCCCCGGGGGTATTCATCCCTATTGCGGAAGAAAGCGGGCTGATTATAGAAGCCAGTGAATGGTGTCTAGAAGAAGCATGTCTTACATTGAAGCGCATCGAAAACCGTATGGGAAAAGACCGGACACTCATGATGAGCGTTAACTTCACAAGCAAAGACTTCGCAGAAGACGTGTTTCTAGGAATGCTATACAACATTATAAGCAAAACGGACATCGACCCAACCCAAATTCAACTTGAGGTCACAGAGCAACTCCTACAAGAACAGCCTGACAAATCCAAACAGACACTCAATCTATGTCGTAATGCAGGCTTAAAAATTGCCTTAGACAACTTCAGAAATTCAGGCAACCTTGAACATTTAAAAGAATTCCCTATTGATTGCTTAAAAATCGACAGACAATATACAAGTAAGCTTCTTACAGACCCAGAGAGTACCGCCTTCATAAAAAGAGTCATTGAGTTTGGGCAAGACAATAACCTCTCCGTCGTAGCAGAGGGTGTAGAAACAGCCGAAGAGGTTAAAAAGTTCAACGCGCTTGGCGGTCAACATGCCCAAGGATACTTCTTTGCAAAACCAATGACGGAACGCGCGCTCAACGATGTAATGAAAGAATGGCATATGCCAGAGTTATAACCTGAGCTATAACCCACAATATATCTCTTTAAAAATCGCTATATCCTTCACAAAGACAAAAAAACCTGCATATTAAGACATATCAAAATAGACCCACGCATATTTATGAGGATTTTTTATGTCTTTAACCATTGGTATTCTAAAAGAAACAGCTAACGCAGAAAAACGTGTTGCTGCATCTGCAGACACAGTTAAGAAGTATACTGCGCTTGGCGCAAATGTCCTCATCGAAAAAGGAGCCGGTATAAACGCCTCTATTCTCGATAAGGAATACATCGAAGCAGGTGCAAAGATTGCGACCACAGCAGATATTGTTAAAAAATCAGATATTTTGCTTTGTGTGCAAACCCCAACAGACAAATCTGTATCTCTTCTTAAAAAGGGCGCGATTCTCATTGGTGCCCTATCTCCTCACGACAACCACGATGCCATGAAGACATGGGCAAAATCTGGAATTATAGCCTGCGCAATGGAGCTTATGCCTCGTATCACACGCGCACAATCAATGGACATTCTATCCTCACAATCCAATTTATCTGGTTACAAAGCCGTCCTTGATGCAACAGAGCATTACGCACGCGCCTTCCCTATGATGATGACTGCCGCGGGCACAATAGCCCCCGCACGCGTCTTTGTAATGGGTGCAGGGGTTGCAGGACTTCAAGCCATTGCCACGGCAAAACGCCTCGGGGCTATCGTTACAGCAACCGATGTCCGCCCTGCGTCCAAAGAGCAAGTAGAATCATTAGGAGGCACATTTGTTGCCGTCGAGGATGAGGAGTTCAAACAAGCAGAGACAGCAGGCGGTTACGCAAAGCAAATGTCCGCAGCCTATCAAAAGAAACAAGCTACACTTGTCGCAGAGCACATTGCAAAACAAGACATTGTAATCACAACGGCGCTCATCCCTGGGCGTGATGCTCCAATATTAATTTCCGAAGACATGGTCAAATCCATGAAAGCAGGATCCGTTATCATTGACCTTGCAGTAGAGCGTGGCGGGAACTGCGCACTCTCCGAAGTGGGTAAAGTTGTTGAGAAAAATGGCGTAAAAATCGTGGGGCACAGAAATGTACCAAGCCGTATCGCCGCTGACGCATCGCTTCTCTTTGCAAAAAATCTATTTACCTTTGTAGCACTTCTTATTGATAAAGAGACAAACAAACTCAACATCAATTGGGATGACGAAGTTATGCAAGGCGTTGCGCTTACAAAAGACGGTGCGGTCATTCACGCTATGTTTGCTCCTAAAAAAATGGTGAAAGCAAAAACGAAGAAAGCCCCTACAAAGAAAAAAACAGTCGCTAAAAAGGCAACGGCAAAGAAAAAAGTTACGGGCAAGAAAACAGTAGTTAAAAAATCGCCTGCGAAAAAGAAAACAACGAAGAAGAAGGCTAAATCATGACACAAGATTCACTCTTTTTAAATCAGGCAGAATTTCTTGCCTCACAAGCCACGCAAATGGCACCAGCTGGCGACCCTCATGGGTTTTTCATCATGGGTTTGACCGTATTTATTCTCGCATGCTTTGTTGGGTATCATGTTGTTTGGCGTGTGACACCTGCCCTGCATTCACCATTAATGGGTGTAACCAACGCAATTTCTTCCGTGATCATTGTCGGTGCAATTATTGCCGCGGGTCCACTTGAGGGTGACATCGCCTCGAAAATATTCGGCTTCATCGCCATTGTGCTTGCCTCAATTAATATCTTTGGTGGCTTCATCATTACAAAACGCATGCTTCACATGTTTAAGAAAAAGGGATAATTCAAAATGACAGGTTTTACAGGCTTCGCCTATCTCATCGCATCCATTTGTTTTATCCTCGCACTGCGCGGATTATCTCATCCCGAAACAGCACAAAAAGGCGTAAACTTCGCCATCGGCGGGATGATTCTTGCCATCGTCACAACACTTATGATGGACAGTGTTTCCTCTTACTTCATTATCTTCTGCGGTATAGCAGGTGGGGGTGCCATCGGTGCCATGATCGCAAAAAAGATCGAAATGACATCATTGCCAGAGCTTATGGCAGCCTTTCACTCCCTCGTTGGTCTTGCCGCTGTCTTTGTTGCAAGCGCAGCTTTCATCAACCCTGATGCGTAC
>JAESUK010000152.1 GCA_016763095.1 Alphaproteobacteria bacterium | reverse complement strand
GTTGCAGGCGAAGACCTTAATCAGCTTATCTTGAACACGACTATTTAATTTAGTGATTAGAATTTAAAAGAAAGCCTCCCATGTTGGAGGCTTTTTTGTTTTTGAGAAGGAATTAAAATGTTGGAAGAACGATCTGTTGTCCTTGATACTGAACTTACAGGCTTGAAGATCCATAAAGGTCACCGTGTGATCTCTGTTGGGTTGGTGGAGCTTTTCTTTAATTCGAATACTGGGTTTAGAATTGGAGAAGGGAAAGAATGGATCATTAATCCTGATGGAAAGGAAAGTCATCCTGAGGCGCAAAAAGTGCATGGTATGACTAGTGAGTTTCTTGCCAAATTCCCATTGTTTGAAGCGCATGAAGAGGAAATCCGCGCATTTATTGGTTCTTCAAAAATTATTCACCATTGTTGGGAGTATGGTTTTATTGATCATGGCAAAAATATCCCAATTCCAACTGTCGATGAATATGCCATGAACACAGAATTTAAAAAGGCGGCTAACATTGTTATTCCGCATGAGCAGTGGTTGAATACGAAGATATGGGCAGAACAAGTTGCTGTTCGTGGCGATATTGAAGACCGCCTGAATGCAGCAAGTTACCCAGAAGACAGTCGTCGAAATTCATTGAATGCCATGCTTGCTTATTTTGGCGTTGACACTTCGGCAAGGTACACACTTAAGGATGGTAAGCGTGTTGAGCGTGTTCACACAGCAATTGATGATGCAACCGTGACGGCAGAGCTTTATATCAAAATGGCGCCTGAGTTCTTACCTAAATATGGTCTAATTTCTTAATGGATAGATGATGATCTGATCAACGGGGATATAGCTGTTCATTCGTTTAAGGGATATCTTTGCTAATTCGTCACGAAATGTAATTTCTTCTCCCGCATTTAGTTCCCAAGTTAGTGTCTTACCGCTTATTGTTGGCACTGGTGTTGTGGTTAGGATACCTTCTTCTGCTTGCTCCGTTAGTGTCATTACAATTTTAACGGGTTGTGATGTTTTAAGAATGCGTATCCATTCACGATTATATTTATGTCCTATGTAATACCAATAAGGTGTGATGCCGAGCTTACGAGCTTCTGACTTAACATCATTATATTTCCCATTGATTGTACCAAGCTGGAGAGGTGCATTATCAATATGCGGGATGGTTGCCACTATGGTTAAGTTGTCACCTTCTGCCCCCATGAACATTGAACTTATATCTTTATAAAAAAGTTGAGTGCTTGCCTCCCCTAATGCGGTAAATACATCTTTAAATGCACCTCCATTCTCAATAAATTTTTTGGCATCTTGAGGATGAATGAGTGTGCCATTCTGGGTGGTTGTCACATAGCCGTAGAAAGGATCAGCCAAGACTTTCCTATTATCGGATAGCGTGACCAGTAAGGCAGAGTGTCCACCTGAGCTTGTCACCATGTTCCATTGTACGGATGAAAACCCTTCTTGTTTGAGAACAAAAGCAAGCATGCGTGCTGCATTGTCGCAGTATCCTTGTGCAATATGTGTTTCAATTACACCGTCGTTTAAGCGTAAGAAGGATGGCAACCGATCATTTGTAATATAGCCACGTACTTTGAGGAGGGTAACGGTTGTAGGGTCTTTATGTTCAAAACTATTGAAGATTTCACGTGTTATGGCGGTTACTTTTTGATCGTCCGATGTTGGTGTGCTTTTCATGTAAGAAGAGGATATGATGCTAGATGCCTTTTTACTCGCTTGTGTTGTTGCGATGGATTTAACAGCTAGCCATCCAAAAACACAGAGTATGGACAAAGAAAAACCAGAGATAAATGCAAATTTTATAAGTTTTTTTAACATGTTTTTTCTAATATTTCTCGCGCCACGCTTGGTACATGAGGACAGACCAGAGACGGACAGAATGATTGCGTCGTCCTGCCAAGTGGTCTTCCCATGTTTTGCGGATAGGTTTGGCGTTTAGCCCTGCTTCTTCCAAGGCTTGAACGCTCAGATAGCTTTCTGCCCAATCTCTTAGTTCCCCACGAAGCCACGGTCCAAGAGGAGGAGAAAAGCCCTTCTTTGGGCGATCCCACATCTCGCGTGGGACATGGCGGGCGAGGACTTCACGCAGAAGCCATTTTCCTTTGCCATCGCGAATTTTTAAATGCTCAGGCAATGTCCAGACATGTTCGAATATACGCCGATCAAGTAAAGGCGCGCGGGCTTCTAAGGACACAGCCATGCTGGCGCGATCAACCTTTTGAAGGATGTCATTTGGGAGATAGGAAATAGAGTCGCACATCATCATTTCTTCTGCGAAGCTGAGATTTTCAGACTCTAAAAACTTCTGTTTGAAATGGAGATCAACAGGTTTTGCATCAAGCACAATTTCATAGGGGTTTTCCCAGAAGCCAAGAAGGTAGTCATAGACATCTGTGCTTGTTTTCTGGCGCATCATTCCGCCAAATTTATCCATGCTATCGGCGAGATGTGGGTGGTTTTTCTTTGCCCCAATGCGATTCCAGCTATCTGCGCTTATGCTGTTGATTGCACCTGCACCGAGTCTGCGAAGAGGATGTGGGATGTACTTCATTTTGTTCCACATTGGAGGCACCATGAAGTGACGGCGGTATCCACCGAGCATTTCATCGCCGCCATCGCCACTGAGCGCCACTGTGACGTGTTCGCGGGCAAATTTGCTCACTAAGTACGTTGGAATTTGAGAGATATCTGCAAAGGGCTCGTCGTATATTTGAGCGAGGGAGGGAATAACATCCAAGGCATCTTTTGGAGAGAGGTATAGTTCGTGGTGATCTGTGCCAAGATGGTTTGCAACTTGTTTGGCAAATTCCGCCTCATTAAACCCCTCAACATTAAATCCGACGGAGTATGTTTTGATGGGACGGGTGCTTTGTTTTTGCATGAGCGCGACGATGGCGCTTGAGTCGATCCCGCCAGAGAGAAATGCCCCAAGAGGCACGTCAGAAATCATGCGCTCTGACACACATTTTGAGAGAAGCTCTTCAAAATCATCAATGGCTTGTTTGTCGTCTCTTGGTTTTGCACGCTGAGGTGCAGATTTTTTTATGATGTCGGCTGCGTCCCAATAGCTTTCCATAGAAGAGAGTAAGCATGTGCCTGCTGAAAGCGCCCTGATTGGTAAAGTCATGATTGAGCCAGGGAGGAGTTGCCATACATTTTGATAGATCGAATGAGGGGCAGGCACGCAGGCATATTTGAAGTATAATGCAAGGTGGTCTTGGTTGGTTATGGCTTTGAAATCTGGGTGTGTGTGAAACGCTTTAAGCTCGGATGAAATCACAAGATCAGTGCCTGCCCAGCCAACATAAAGGGGTTTCTTACCAAGGAAATCGCGTATAAGCGCGATGGTTTTTTCTTTGCGATCCCACAAGATAATCGCGAACATGCCACTTACTTTGGTAAGGGTTTCTTTGATCCCGTATTCTTCAAAAGCACAGAGAAGAACTTCTGTATCTGATTTCCCTCTGAATTCGTAGCCCTTTTCTTTAAGGGCATTTTTTATATCGAGGTAGTTATAGATCTCTCCGTTGTAACTCATGACATAGCGCCCTGAGGGAGAGATCATTGGTTGTGTACCAGTTTCTGAGAGGTCAATAATGGATAAACGACGGTGCCCAAGGGCGACGTTATCGTCTTGATTTACCCAGAATCCGTCTCCATCTGGCCCGCGATAAGAAATAGCATCGCTCATTTGACGAATTTTGAGGTTGAGTTTGCCTCTTGATGTTGTCGAAAATATTCCTGTTACGCCGCACATGAGTAGTAATCTACATGAAGCCTAAATATAAGGCAAAGGCAAACCTGTATGTTTCAGCGTTTACTTAACAAGGTTGGTTTTTAGGCTTTGCTGCAGTGAGGGCGCTTTGTATACGTTTGTTTAAACCGTACATGCTGTATTGTTCAATGACCTGTTCTAAATTTTGAGCGTCTTTAAGTGTAAAAGGGTTATGGTCCATAGGATACACCGTGAGTGATTTTTCTGTATCCCTTCGTTGCATAAGTCCGCGTTGTTTTAGATACTCTTCAACGTTGTCTCCTTGCTGTGGTTTTGTAATTATTTTAAATTCGTGTGTGATACTCAGCGCCATAATAATATTACCTAATTTTATAGTTTTTTATAATTTTATTCCTTCACATAACACTATTTTTAATATTTAGGCAAGATAGAACGGATCATTTTCTATGACGTTCTCGTGTTCTTCTGATACCCTGATGTATGGAAGGATTTATCTATGAAAACACAAGACTATATTGAGCGTGAAAAGAAATATTTAGCTTATAATTACCACCCTTTGCCTGTCGTGCTTAACCGTGCTGAAGGGTGTTGGGTATGGGATGTTGATGGTAACAAATATTTAGATTTTTTGAGCGCTTATAGTGCGATGAGTGCAGGGCATTTGAATGCGCGTATTCAAAAGGCGTTGATCAAACAGCTTGGCATTTTGGGTGTGCCGTCCCGAGCGTTTTATACGGATAAGCTGGGTGAGTTTGCAGAACGTTTATGTGCGTTAACGGGCATGGAAAAAATGCTTCCGATGAATACGGGAGCAGAAGCGGTTGAAACAGCGATCAAAGCGGCGCGCCGTTGGGGATACAGACATAAAAATATTCCGAAAGATCAAGCAAAAATATTGGTGTCGTCTGGAAACTTTCATGGGCGGACGACAACGATTGTTGGGTTTTCATCGGATGAAGAATATAAGGCTGGCTTTGGCCCGTTTGATGGTGGATTTGAGATCGTTCCCTATGGTGATCTTAAGGCGTTAGAGCGTGCGATGACCCCAGATGTTTGTGCCTATATCACAGAGCCTGTGCAAGGTGAGGCAGGAATTGTAATGCCGCCTAAAGGGTGGTTGAAAAAGGTTCAAGAGATTTGCAAAAAGCATAATGTCCTTTTTATCTTGGACGAAATTCAATCAGGACTTGGGCGCACAGGGAAGGATTTTGCTTTTCAACATGAAATTGGTGCGCCAGATGGTTTGATTCTAGGTAAAGCTCTTGGTGGAGGTGTTTATCCCGTGTCAGCATTTTTGTCCTCGGCAGAGATTATGGATGTGTTTGAACCTGGATCACATGGATCTACGTTTGGTGGAAACCCGATTGCGTGTGCGATTGGTCTTGAAGCATTGGATATCTTGAAAGATGAAAAGCTGACAGAGCGAAGCGCGGAGCTTGGTGAGTATATCAAAGATGAGCTGAGAAAAATTAATTCACCGTATGTGCGCGAAGTGCGCGGGGCGGGGCTTTGGATTGGTGTTGATATTGATCCCGCGCAAATATCTGCGCGTGAAATTTGTGAACAGCTTCAAGGCAAAGGGATTTTGTGTAAGGAGACGCACGAAACGATTGTACGTTTTGCCCCCCCGCTTACCATTACAAAAGATGAGATTGATTGGGCGCTTGAGAGAGTGCGGAGTGTGTTGTCTGTTTAGCTTTTACTTCTTGCTTTCAGGGAAGAATTTACCAGTTACACGTCCGCCGTTTTTATCACCGAAGAGTTGGCTGATCCCTGTTTTTAAATTTACGATCGCTTTTGTTCCATTGAGAATATTCTTGTCACGGAGGATTTTTACATTGCCTTCCAGCGTTACAATTTCTTTGATCCCGTCATAGTGACCTGTGTCTCCTGAGGCGATATCCGTTCCTGTTTCAATGATAACGTTTCCGATTGCATCGGCTTGTTTTAAACCGTTTTGTGCTTCGTTGCTTTGTTCGTCGGAGGTCATAAACCATGCTGTGATTTCGTCGGCTTTTAAGGTTCTGTCGGCCTCTATGATTTGTGCGTTTCCGATGGCTTTAAATTTTTGCTTTTCTGTCCAGTATTCAAAGGATTTAGAGGCTTGTGCAGAGAGTTTTTCACCCGTTAGCGTTAGCGTGTCCCCTGTGATGGTTGCATGTCCTTCTTTGACCAAATAAATGGCGTTATCGCCTGTTATAACACCATCTTCAGTGGTGATGATGACGTTTCCATTGGCAATAATCTCAGTAATTTCTGTACTGCTATTTTCTGAAGATGTGTAGTTTGCTGTTAGGGTGTCAGCATTTATTTTTGTGCCGTCTTGTTCCGCGATGGCATTTCCTTTGGCAATATATTGTTTTTTATCACGATGCCATTCGAGTGCATTGTCTGCTGAGATTTCAAGAGGGGCACTGTTTTGTGTTTGTGCCAATGCAGGCGTGGCAATAGAAAATGCGAGGAGTGCGATAAGAAGATTACTTTTCATGATTTGTATTTTTTTCTTCTGGAGTTTCTGGTTGGATTTCTTGGGTGAGTGTAAGGGTGGCGGGTCCTTTGAAAATAAAGACAGCGGTTTGTCCGTTTGCAATTAAACCAGATGCTGTTATGTCACCTGTTGGACCTTTGCCTGTTACGGGTGTGTTACTGACCGCAGTTTGTTCTTCGATGTTGATATCAACAGTCGTTGTAAGAATTTCGTACCCATCATTATGAAGGAAGCGCACATCTCCTTCTAAATGTAGAAGTTGTTCTTCTTGTTGGTATATTCCATTTTCGCCTTTGAGAGAAATATGTGTTCCATCATCAAAGCGCATATAGGCTTTTGGCTTTTCCAGATTGATATTGTTGCTGTTGCCATCTTCTTGAAACGCGCGCTCAGAGGTAATAGAGAAGGGGCGTTCATTTTGATCTTGAGCTTCAAATTTGGCGTTTATAAGCTCGTTTTTCCCCATTTCATGGGGGATGATTTCTTCGATAGGACGGGCTTCAATCGGGTCTTTTCGATCACTGAACACAAGAACAGAAAACAAGATACACACGGCAATCACGGGAAGTGTAATACGGAGCTTTCGTATTAATTGTGAGCGTGAATCCTTAATGATGGCGCTGTGGTCGCGCCGTCGGTGTGATAGATCAGATAGGGATGCGTTGCTCATGGGCAGATTATAACAGTCTTTTTACGCAATGCCAGCTTGAAGGCATTCTTGGATTCTGAGCATCCCAATGACCTTTTTATTGTCTGTCACAATTAAACTTGTGATCGGAGATTTGAAGTGGTTGAGCATGATGTCTAACCCTTCTGCTGCCAAAAGATCTGGGGCAATGGTTTTGGGATTTGGAGACATTAGTTCTCCTGCTGTTTTTGTAAGCAGAGTAGGGCTCATGTGACGTTTTAAATCTCCATCAGTGATAATGCCAAGAAGTGCGCCGTTGTTGTCTATGATAATTGCCGATCCTAAGTTCTTTTCCGTCATAGTAAGGAGAACCTGATCCATTGTTGTTTCTGTTTTAACAAGCGGAAGGTCGCTTTCTTTCATCATTAAATCTGAAACTTTTTTCAATTTCTGACCAAGTTTTCCACCCGGATGGAAGATTTTGAAGTCTTCGCGGGTCATGCCACTTGTTTCAAGAAGGGTTATGGCTACTGCGTCACCGAGGGCAATCATCATTGTTGTTGATGTTGTTGGCGCCATGCCAATTGAGCAGGCTTCTTTTGCTTTTGGTACAAGAAGAAGGATGTCCGAATGTTGGGCTAGTGCACTGTCTGGATTGCTTGTCATTCCGATGAGGGGGATATTAAAGCGTTTCGCATAGGCAATCATATCAGAAATTTCAGAGTTTTCTCCTGAGTTAGAAAGCAAAATGATGACGTCATGTTCGGTAATCATACCCAAGTCGCCGTGGGAGGCTTCCCCTGGATGTACGAAAAAGGCTGGTGTCCCCGTTGATGCCATGGTGGCGGCAAGCTTTGTTGCTATGTGCCCAGATTTCCCCATTCCAGAAATGATGAGACGACCTTGGTGTTTGTCTTTCATTGCATTGATGGTGGTGATTGCAGTCTCAAAATTATGATCGAGAGAGTCTTTTAGCTCTAACAATCCCTCGGCCTCAGTTTGAATAATATTACGGGCACTCTCTAAGATGTTCATGATGCTTCTTTTTTTTGTTTTAATGAGAAGAAATGTCTGTGTCAGGCCAACCAATAAGGTCAAGATCAGCACGGGCAGGAAGGAAAGTGAAGCAGCTTTGTGCAAGTTCGGTTCTTCCTTCACGCTCAAGACGTACTTTTAAAATGTCACGCATCTTATGAAGGAAAAGAACATCATTAGCTGCGTATTGTTTTTGGTCAGCTGAAATATCAGATGTTCCCCAGTCAGAACATTGTTGTTGCTTGTCTAAATTAACGTTTAGAAGTTCTTTTGTTAGGTTTCTTAGCCCGTGTTTATCTGTGTAAGTACGGCATAAGCGGGAGGCAATTTTTGTACAAAATATTGGTCCGCAATCTATGCCTAAATATTGCTTGATTGAAGCAATGTCGAAACGTGCAAAATGATATATCTTCTCTGTTGTTGTGTCGGCAAGAAGTTTCTTTAAATTTGGGCAGTCATATTTTCTGTCTTTAAACTGCACAAGGTGCGCGTTTCCATCGCCTGTAGAAATTTGAATCAGACACAGATTATCCCTGTGGAGGTTCAAGCCCATTGTCTCTGTATCGATGGCAAGATCTCCCACAAGGTTAAGGTCATCGGGAAGGTCGTTTTCATAGAGATGAATGCTCATTTATTTAGTTCTTTCCTAAGTGTTTATAGACTATAGATTTCTATCTTTCTGGAGGGTGAAAGTCAATTAAGAGTTCTTGCGCTTACGCATTGTTCGTGAGAGACTTTTCCCAAGAACCGTACTTTTACTCTATCAGATAGGATCAAAAATGAAAATTCTAGTTCTTGATCAGGACCAGAACCATGCAGCACAAGTTTCTCAACGCCTTGTAATACAAGGGCATACGCCTACTGTGTTTTCGGATTGGGATGAGGCTTTGAGAGAACTTGGATTTCAAGAATACTCAATTGTCTTACTGGATTCTAAGTTTCTATCGGATGTGAAGCATAATATTCTTAATATGCGTCGTGCTGGTCGTGGGTATCTTTACGTGATTGGTATGGATATTGAGAACAGCAAAGATGTTGCAACGCTTGGTATTAACTCTGTTCTTCCTAATTCGTCCGATCTAAATTTATTGGAAAAAGCAGTGGATACGGCCTCCCATTTCATTTTACAGCTGAAGAAATTGGGGAATGAAGCGGAAGATTTTCCAAGTGCTGGGGGTGTGATTGCTAAGTCTGCGTTTAACCAGTTGCTTTTAAGCGCAATTGATCGTGCGGGAC
>JAESUK010000151.1 GCA_016763095.1 Alphaproteobacteria bacterium | reverse complement strand
CCACGGTGTGTATTCTCACCTTGATTAACGGTTGGAACGCTACGGGTGAGAGTGCGTGTGTGGATCCTGAAAACTTTGACAAAACCCTTGGTGAGAACGCAGCACGAGAGCGCGCCATGGGTAAGGTGTTTGAACTTGAAGGGTACCTGATGAAGCAAAACATGTATAACTTGCGTCGATGGTCAACAGATTATCAAGGTATCATACGTGAACAATTTGATGAGATAGTTAAACGCGGTGGTGTTGGTAGCTTCGAATTGTACGAGCAAAATTGTCAACCTCTTGGTGTGGCGATTGATTTAGTTGCGGGTGACGTGCGTGGTAGTGATGCTGAAATTGCAGCATTAGCACGAGGTAAAGACGTGCACATATCGGTTGCTGGTGTTGATATTAAACCAGGGCTTACACCTGACGATGACAGCACATTGTTGGCTTCTCAATTATTAAGCTGTGGTGGTACATTGGAAATACGCAGCGGATTAGCTCCTGGTTCACGCGATGAATTTAAACCGGGTGCGACCCCTGACTTCAACACGATAGAAGCGCAACTTGAGGATGATCGTGTTAGCGTACAAGCGTTTAATGAAACACTTGATCGTAACTATGACGATGACATAATCATAGCGGACGAAACAGATACCGCTTGGCAACAAGCACAACTAGACGATGACCCCGGTGATTGTGATGCGTAGATTCGAGTGGGTATTTTGCAAGTCGAAAGGTGAGGACGAATTACGCCGTAGAATTTTCGTTATCAGGGGTAAGAAAAAAGACATCACCTTTAGTTTTATTAAGCGTTGGTTTCATGCGTGGAATTTAGCAGGCCAAACGCGTATATCAATTCTTGGCATAGAGTATGCCTCAAAAACATTTCATCCAAGGTTCTAAATTATGCTTAAATTTTCAGGATTAAAATCACCGGTACCCGCTGACACAATGGTGTCAACTCATAGTCAAAACGGTTCATTCTCACCGGGTCCGGTAGAGGCGTCAACGGTTGATTGGGCGTTGGTACAAGAGTTCGAAGTGGTAAGGCAAAGCGGTTTTGTTCAATGGGCTGGTGGGGCTAGGTCGGTCCACGATCAAGTAACGGTTGAGGTTATTCGTCGTAGTGGGCGTCGCCACGTTGACCGAGCATGTGAAATTGCGTGGTATTGGGGTCAAGTGAAAGATGATGTGATGCAATACCGTGTGATGCGTGATGATTTCATGACCGAGTTACCTGCAGCGTTACCAATAGCACCACCACCTATGCAACCACCTATGGGGCTACCAATAGCACCACCACCTGCAGCGGTTGTGCCTGTTCCTACTCGTTGGACTGAATCACCTGTACCGGGTGGTACTCGTGTTCGCGTTGAAGGTTCTGACGGTGACTTGAATGACTTTTTTGCTCGTGATGTGGCATGGGCTGCAGTGCATGAGTTTAGCGTTCTAGCTGCTAGTCCTTTGGAAAACCATAGAGGCATTTGTATACCGTGTGACCCCAATGTGTGGGTGCAGGTAACGATGCGTAACAGCGGTGTGACCAGCAACGTTGCAAGCTCGTTCAAGTGGGAACACGGTATTATAGTTGCGCCAACTGACATACTCGCCTATAAAGTTATAGTTAATCCAGCGGATCCACGACCAGCGCCGTTAGATGATAAGAAGCGTGAAGATGTTGAGGTTGATGAGCCGCTTGCACCGGCGCCGTATCCAATGCCATCCGGACTTGCACCTACAGTAACACCCGCAATGGTGTGCCCATCAGTACCGGCGGTACCGGGTAACCTTGAATGGGATGGTAAAAAACAGTTGATGACGTACATGACGGTCAAGCAGGGACTCATTGTTTACGTTGGGGATGAGCTGTGTTGTGTGGAGCTATCGCCAGGTGATGCAACGATGATATTGCACTGTGATCTAAAACCGATACGATCTGATCTTGTTAATCTAATTGACTCTTATTGTGCAATTAAATTAGGTGGAAAAACATTCGATGCTGAAACCATGGATTTATTGGTTGATGTGTTAGACTTTAATAATAATACGGTCACCCTAGACCGTTAATAGGTTTAGACCCCTTGGTGTATTCGGGCGAATATTTTTAGCATTGGGCGTGCTATTTACCAAGGGGTCTAATTTATAACGAGGTGCACCATGTGCAAAGCTCGCGTAATTGGGGATCAATTTAACTGCAGGGAATGTGCATTGTGGTGGGATCTTAACGACGATGATCAACCAGAATGCCGATTAGTTGCCAAGCAGAAAACAGGTCACGAAGCATTGGCCGCCGCACGTCGCTTAATCAGCGGAGTCTCAAAAAACCAATCAACAACCACTGCAGGTAAGCCAATGGCTACACCTACACATATATCTGTCATCACGTTGCCAGTGGATTCATTAAACAAAAAAATCATACCAACGTAAGCTAAAATAATCGTTACTCGTTTCATTCACATATAATAATAGTGATGCGATGGTCGTTCAATTGAGCAAATACACAATTATTTAATACTTGATGAAAGGTGATTTGTGAACGATGATATTCAACCGGACAAAAAAAACCCCGCAGCGCTAACGACGGGGTATTTTTTAACCAGGGAACTAAGTATCAACTACCGTTCAAATAGTCAATAGGAAATATTATATAATGCCTCACGTAATTGCGCAAACTTTATCAGCGCTACAGATTCCAACTTTCCCCTGTCATTCCAACAAAAAACCCGCCACCCCCAACGGACACCATGACGCTACGGTGCAACTCGGTACGTATTGGCCTAGTGATGTCATAGGTTTACCGATTATACCGGGTGTTGTGGTTCTTGATGTCGACGCATATAAAGGCATGACAACCCAAAAAATAGATCAAGCACTAGGCTGTAATCTGGATTGGGACGCAGCCTTTTTACAATCTACACCACGAGGTGGGTATCATTATGCCTTTGCATCCACGGCGCCGCTGTTAACCACATCCGATTGGTTCAGCGATTTGATTGGTGAAGGCTTCGACACCCGTACAACCGGTGATGGTTATATCTGCACAGGTGAGGGTTACAGCTGGGAGAACATGATAAAACTCTCGGAACCTGCAGCGTTGCCAGCGTTACCCCCTCGTGCAGCTATGGCATTGATTAAAACGATAGCACCCCCATTAGTCAACGAGGTTGAGTTACCCACGGGTGAGCGTGACAACGAAGAAATCGCACGCATGCTAGAACACCTTGACCCGGATTGCAGCTATGACGAATGGTTCCGGATAGCGTGTGGTCTAAAGCATTACTATCACGATGACGTACAAGCAGGATTCGACATCTTCGATCAGTGGTCATCTACGGCGGAGCATACCGGTAAATACGACCAGCACGAATCGTTGATAAAATGGAACAGCGT
>JAESUK010000150.1 GCA_016763095.1 Alphaproteobacteria bacterium | reverse complement strand
TCTGATGGAAGTCCGTAAGGGTCGCCATGAAGTTCGGGACGTGCAGAATATTGCCGATATCCTTGTTGACCCAGAAGGTAGCTTGGAACGCCGCTCCCATTGGGAAAAAACCAGTCATGCCCTTCTGGTCCCCCTGTGTCAGGATAGTTGGCAGCGTGGGCGATAGCTACGATAACGCTTTAGCGGAAACAATCAACGGCCTTTACAAAGCAGAAGTCATTCACAGAAAGGGATCATGGAAATCATTTGAAGCTGTAGAAATTGCAACATTGGAATGGATAAATTGGTTTAATCACCAGAGATTATTTGAACCAATTGGAAATATCCCCCCCGCTGAAGCAGAAGAAAATTATTACGCTGCCCTGGACAAAATCCAAAAAGCAGCTTAACTTAAACCAACAAGTCTCCGACAAACTCGGGGCGGTTCATTTGCAGCCTGCATCACTCATGATAATGTCCTCCCTTAATTGACAATATAATCCATATCCAGTTGGGCCAGCCTCATAACAAAAATAGAGTTGATCATATTTCTTTAATAACTTCTTGACCAACCTTGTAACAGCCTCTGGAGTAGCAAGGATATTGCCTAAAGAACGTACTTCTCCAGACCTCCCTGCATCGGCAAAAGCAACCGCATTATGCGTTTTAGAAACATCAATTCCAACAAAAACTTCTTTATCTAAATTATCCATAGTCCTTCCTTTCAATAATGAGGCAAAAGTTAATAGAATAGCCTCGTGAAGAAGTTAATATACGCCAGTTCCTACACTGACTCCATATGGACATACGGTCTTACTTTAATCAGGTGCGTGATTTGTTGTTTATAGCGTTGAGCCATATTTGGATGGATTAACACAGGCGCTTCTTCTGCATTTTCAAGCAAGACCTTTAATTTATCCATGCGAATTTGAACGGCAACAAAAATGGAAGCTGAAGGCTGCCTAAGAAAATCGGGGTAATTCAAATCGCTGAATTCTAAAAGCCTCACCTGGCTTTTGGACCGGGTGGGGCTTTTGTTTTATTAGGAGATTGATAAGACCTGAACTGACACTGGGTTATCTACTATGAAGTCTAGTTATTGCAATCTCTCTCATTGGTGCAGACTTGTATTTCGAATTTGTTGCCGTCTTCCATACAGTAAGTATTGTTACCACTCTGCCGGGTGAAGATACTAACCGGTGCACCAGAGACATGGGCTTTTGCCAGAACTTCAAAAAATGCCGAGAAACGTGTAAGTCTTCCGTATTCAATCTGCACCCACTTTCTTCCCTGACCATCTATGGAAAAATGCTTATTATCCGTAATATCGGGTGCCCTGAAACGGTTTCCATCAATATGAACCGCCATATTGATTTTGTTACGGTTCACAACATCATGATGAACACGGATGGCCTTGATATATCCTCTGGCACAAACGCCATTGGCATGGGCATTCTGCTGAATGACGGTTGATGCCCCAATAAGGAATAAGGAAACAACAATAGAATAAAATAGCTTTATCACTTTAAATCTCCAAATTTTATGACCAACTGATTTTATCGAAAACTTCAGTTCATAACTGACGGGTTATCATAACCAGATGATCCTGACTAATATTGACAAAATGCCTTTTCGGTACAGACCACGACTTCGAACTCTTTTTCTAATTGTCGACACCTTTTATCGCTGCTATCTTTTCTTGTGGCAATCCTAACCGGGAGACGCGACAAATGAGCCGATGTCAATTGGGCCAAAATTGTGGCGTATCTTTCTTTATTCCTTGCCGACCCCACAGATGAATCGAGACCAATATGAACCCAGCCCACTTTTTCGCGAATGGATAAGAAATCGGCAGGAGCTGTAATATCAGGCGTGTTAAAATCAGTATTGTCGACCCGGACACTAATGTTCGTATTATAACTTCCTTGGTAATTGTCTACTTTGGTATTGACCACAAGTTCGGTGATATAGCCTCTGGCGCACACTTGTCCTACACCAGCCCAGGCGGGGGGGGGAGAAATAGAACAATGGCGAAAATGCTACAAAGAAACGGCAATAAGGACTTATATAAATTATTCATTATCTTTTCCTGTAATTGGAGCAAAGGCTTTTATTGATTGCAGTCTGCCTCACTGGCGCAAACCCTGACTTCCATATAATGGTCACTGGCGACACAACTATCGCTATGGGATATAATTCTAACTGGCGACCTTGAAATTTGTGCGGCCATCAACACAGCGATATCCGCCGTCCAGCGACGGTCTGTAACTGTCGATCCTGACCGTTCTGAAATATGGACCCATTTGTTAATCGGTGGTTTTGGATCTGCCTTCAGGATATGAAATTTATCATCAGAAACTGCCGGAGGATGAAACCCCGTACTGTCAACAATCACCGCGATATTTGAATCATTGCCGTTACCATTACCGTTTTGATCATCGCCACTGCCAAATCTCGAATGAAGCCGTAAAGCCTTTATGTAACCTCTTGCACATACGATCTGGGCATCTTCATTATCTGCCGCATGAACAGTCTGCGGAACAATAATATTCACGCCGCTAAGAAACACCCCCACCAGCCCTATAAAAATATATTTAATCATTAGAGTATTCCTCCTTGCAGACATTATTATGAAGCCTGGGTTTAATCCGGATCAATATTTGGAAACTAATTTGTTGCACAGATCTTCCGCGCGACACACGGTAGTCGTTATTTTCTGGTCAGCGGCATATCCGTTACAAGCGTTATCTGAACCGTTAGGCTTGTGAGATACAATGAAAACCGGCAAACGTGAAACAAAGGCATTATACAATTGACCCAACGTACCATCCCACTCCATATTTTGTGCCCGGTAACTGTTCGCAGTTGAATAATCAAGATGAATCCACCTTTTATTCTCACGCATTAGAAAATCTGAATCACTGGGGGGGAATGATGGAGCTTTAAAGCCGCTACTGTCTATAACAACTGCAAAATTGGTCCAATTCTGACCATCTGTTCTTTGATTTAATCGGAATTCCTTGACATAGCCAACACCGCATACAACGGCTTGCCTCACTACCTGAGCCTGAGACATCTGCGCCATCGTGACCAAAAGCCCAAATGTCACAAATATTGAAATGGATTTAAACATGATAAGTTCCTCCAGAAAACTTGCGATTGAATAGTTGATTGATAATCAAGGTTTAGGTTCATCATTGCAAATTCGTTCATCCGTACAAACCATAACGGAAAAAGAGGTCGATATTGCTGAGCAGCTTTTGTCATGGGATCGAATTCTGACAGGTAGTTTGCTCGCCATCGCCATGGATAATTGAGCTCTTATCAGGTGCCAAGCCACACCATCTTTATCACTACTATCATCATCAACTACTTTAATCCACTGCATGCCAGCTTTCTGAACATAAGACCCATGGTTAGGAGGGAAATCCGGTTCTTTAAATCCATTGCCACGCTCAACCGCGACCAGTAAGCCAGCTCCTTCCTTGTCATGATCAGCACACTGACCAGTACCACTAACACTGTCACAGTGAACAACAGTATGCACTAGGTCATCAATCCCCTCAAACCCCACAATATGACCTCTGCCGCAAACCTGGTCGGCGAAGCTCAGGGGGGCAAATGCAGGCAATAGACCAAAGATAACTGAACTCATTAAAATATACCGTTGCATCTTCTTCAACATCCTTAATTCCCTTCATCAAAACGGTTCATCTGTTGTTGCTGTACTTATAGAACCCTCTATAGGCCCTATAGAATGATATTATTATTGGGAAACCGCCCTCTTCCTGATCTCACATATGGTTTAAAATAATACTTGCTGCCGGAGAGATTACCGCCGCCGCTTTTGCCGGTTGGTTTAAGGTCGGGGACCTGGTCGGATAGGCCTTGGCCCCCCAGTCTCTGTTTACCGCATTCAATACATCATGCCATTTCGTCGTATAGAGCGACCATTGCGGCTGGCCGACTCTTATATGCTGCGTTGGCGACGGGCTGGTTTTGTGTGCAACTTCAATAATAACCGGTTTGGGCGTGACTGGCGAATTCCCAGTCCTGTTGAAGGACCAATGTGTCGCCTCACCATAGCCATAGGAAAACATGGTAAAATAAGCCTGTCCAGCCGCTGCTGCATGAGGTTTTAAGGAGACAATAGTATTGGAATCATTCATATAAATCTGAAAATCAACCAAACTCCTCCGAACGGGTGATGTGGACGTATGCACACACCTGAGTGCGGCATCGGCCACATCAAGGCTTTTGATGTTCTGTGTGAAGGCATATTGAGGAAACGTAAGATCAAGATCCGCATTGATATATCCCGGGTAGCCGTGGAGCCGTACAGAGACCTCACCTAAGTTTGGGTCATATCTGACCTCAATAGTCCGACGTCTGATAAAGTCATCTGCTGGATAGGTGTCTTTATGCGGGGTCCCTTCATCCAACTTTATCTTTGCAATGGTATAGGCAGCCTTTCCTGAGCAGTATTCTCCCGATAGGTCTTCTCCGCTTATTAAAGCTAATTTTCCTTCGATAAAAATCGTATCATGGTCATCCTCAAATATATTTTTATTTAAGTGAGCCGTCACAATGTTGTCCGTGTTTCCGCCTGTCGCTTTATACGTATTTATAAATTTCTTATCCTTGATCACCAGTTCAACGGCAAAACTCACTTGAGTGAGTGCAATCAAATTTAAGCCAAAAATTGTGATAAGCGTATAGCGGGCAAATACCCCAATCCTGAACATTGTACAGAAAATACTCATGATCAATTCTCCTCCTCAGTTTGGCGATAGCGTTGTTTAAGAATGCTTCTTATGATTAGGGCTGTCATCGGCCGGTCTGTTGTGTAAACCGCATTCTTCCCCCATTTATAGGCCATGGATTCCTGAATATCACCGCGATGATCGTTATAGTTATTGCCATATTGCGCCCATGACATGCCGTAATTACCATGGCGCCCTAATGGCCCTGCCGGATCAATCACCCAAATGGCGGAACGACGGTTGGATATCACTTTTAAATAATCCATTAAATCAAGATAATCTGTTGCTCTATTTTCACAGGCAGGCCAGTTAATTGGCCTGTCATCATAAGGGGGTAGCGTTTCGATCATTTGGCATAAAGAGTTTCTCAACCGATGCCGGTCCAGATCACCTAAGGGACTAGACCCAATGGCTATCGGTTGTCCTTGCCAATGCCTTGGGCTGTGAATGGATGTATCCCAGAAAGCAATGCCCCGCCCCTGAACTAAAAATTCAAGCAGAGATTCCGGATCAAAGAGGTTCAGATTTTTTGCCCCCATAAAACCTATCCAACCCTCAACATAAGGCTGCACGGCTTTTGCTGGGTCGGTACCTTCAAAGGGTGCTCCACCGCCAGCATCCGGTTGCGGTGCCCACAAAGCCTGCCTCATGCAAGTATTATTGCTTATCATATGGGGATCGCAGAGATCAGAGTAGGCATGAAGAAAAGTCTCCAATATCGCAGGTTCAGGGACCACCCCTTGCGGCACTTTGAAAATAATATTAGCCAGCATCGACGGGCCATCGGTACCACCTCGTCTTATGCTCTTGGCGATCCTCATACATTCTCTGATCAGGTTTCTAACCTGCTCCTGATCTGTTGGCGCATCAAGGTCCCAAAAACCAATGCAAGTATTTCTGAAATCTGCTAATTCTGGTGCCTGCGTTTGATAGCAAGGATCTTCTGTTGGATCATTAAGGACGCGTTGCTGTTTCATCGCTTTGCCCCATTTCACATCGATAACCATAATCATATCGGAATGGTGTGCGCTTAAGAATTGCATGAATGTTTTAAGCGTGACGAATTTTCTTGCGATTTTTGTTATATCATCATCACCAGGATGATCAACGACAGCACGACCATTCCGGTCTCTGACATTTTTCTTGTCAAGGTCACCCTCAAATTCTGTAGAATTATTAGTCATGAGGAAACCTACGCCATCCTCATATTTTTTGGTAATTTTTTGGGCTCGATTGGTATTGGTAAAACCACGCCAGTCTGACAGGTGAGAAACCACCGGTACATAGCGGCCATCCGCCATTTTCATTGGAAAAATATCAAACTCCACGGAGCGAAAGCCGGATTTGTTAGATTCCACCAGTCCGCCAATCGAATTTTCAGCCGGACCTCCAATAATAATCTCATCTCCTTGGCCGAGCGTGGGATCGGTAGTCGCTACATTGTCTCCCAGTGTTAAGCCCCAAATACCGCGGTGTGTATTGTTAATGAGGTCGACACCATCCCAATCGACAACCGTAAACATATCCAGCGTGCGGCAACTTCGAGGTCGTTCAGCAGCTTTGCTGCAGATATGTTCGTCATGGTAGTATTTTTCACAACTTATTCCAGGTGCCGTAAATGAGCGTCCATCGTCTCTTGTCACGGTACAGGCTGCGGACGATATGATTGCAAAGCAGCTCAATGCAGCTGAAAGACCAAAGATTTTTTGCCCCTTATATATCATTGCCATTCTTTACCTCCAAAAGTGTGTGAGAGTAGTTTAAATTATTTTTAATTGTCTTCGTATTTTTTACGTATACTTTTGATTGCATAATTCCATTGTAGTTGCAAGTATAAAATAATATTTTTTATATAAAACCAAATTTGAAATGACAATAACGGTATTATGAAAGGTTTCTATGGGATGTATTGGTTGGGCTTTGTCAAAGTAAACTGAAGTTGGTCAAAGAGGCATTTAATCACAAATTATTTATGCCGTGAGAGAGCGCCATTCAGTTATATATTCTGAACGAAACTCTTTAAATGTCTGTCTGTTTACGAGGTGCCGTTCTCCGTTAAAATGATTGTATATCTGACTGTGAATTGAGGTGAATTTTTGTAGGGTTTCTTCTTTT
>JAESUK010000149.1 GCA_016763095.1 Alphaproteobacteria bacterium | reverse complement strand
TGTATGGGTGTAGACCTCTTTCAACAGGATGCAAGTGGTTCTTTTTCAAATGATCAACCTATAGAATCTATGGATTATGCTTGGTTAGAGCTTGTTTCAGAATACGGCTTTCAACCAAACAACACCCAAAGCATTCGCGGTCCACCTGACACCTTTAGTGTTCCTCATGAAACACGGTCAATTATCCTTACAACACAACGTTTTCGCGTTTAAACACCTTCTTTTCTAAATGGTCTAACACCTAAGAAAGGAGCACTTATGCGTGCCTATATTTTTATTATATTTTTATTTACATTTATCCCGCCCGCTTTTGCAGTAGAAGCACTCTATATTTGCCCCATGCATCCGCATATAAGTGGTCAAGAAGGAGATAACTGCCCAATTTGTGGGATGTTCCTTGTCTCTCAACCAGACGAGGTTCTGGAGCACGAGGAGAAAGAACGTTCACTTGAAGGATCATTCAAAGTAAATACCTCATATATTCAAACATTGGGGGTAAGAACCTCAAAAATTACTCATCAGCAATTTGGTAAAAATATTCGCGCCTTTGGGAGTGTCCTAGCAAGCACGCGTCTTGAGCATGCAATTGATGTACGCACAAAAGGGTGGATTGTTGATCTTGAAACAAGTGCCATAGGAGACAAGGTTAAAAAAGGAGACCTTCTTTTTAATTATTACAGTCCCAAGCTTATGGAAGCCCAATCAGATTTTTTAGTGGGAAGACGCTTAGGTAATCCAGAACAACGTCTTAGGTTTTTTGGGATGAGCACAAAAGCTATTTCTGAACTTAAGAAGAGGGGTAAATTCATTGAGAAAACGCCGTTTTATGCACCAATAGATGGAACAGTCACAAGGTTGAATGTCAGAAAAGGGTCTCATGTGCAAGAAGGCGGTGCCGTTATGGTCCTTCAAGATTTCTCAGAAATATGGGTTAATGCTGATGTACCATTACGGGATATAGAATTTCTAGAGATAGGAACACCTACCAAGGTCACTATCCCAGAAACAGGTATAGAGTACGAAAGCATCATCGACCTCATCCATCCAGTAAACGATGCCATGAGCCGTACTGTGACTGTCAGAATAATCATTGATAACCCTGACAACCAGCTAAAGCCCAACACCTATGTTGACGCAATCTTTAACGCGAGGAAGAAATCTCGTTTGGCTGTACCAGAGGAAGCTATTTTACGCAGTAGCATGGGTGCGTATGTCATAGAGAACCTTGGAAAGGGGTATTTTCGTCCAACTATGGTGAAAACAGGAATTACGTCTGAGGGCTTCACAGAGATAACGTCAGGACTACTACACGGTCAAAGCGTCGTGGTCTCTGGGCAATTTCTCCTTGATGCAGAGAGTAATCTCAAAGGAGGGATGTCCGCAATGGGGCATGACAACAGCTCAATGAGTAAGGATGGAACGGGGATGAAAACAGAAACACAAGATTCAGAATTAGGGGAGCAGCAACATGTCCACTAATCCAGAACTAGACTTTCTTCACGATCCGTCTAAAAGCTTTGTTGCTAAGATCATAGATTGGTCAGTTGCAAACCATTTTTTTGTTTTGATCGGTGCGCTCGCTCTCCTATTTTTTGGAATAGCGTCTGTTAAAAACATTCCTTTAGATGCCATCCCTGATCTATCAGATACACAAGTTATTATTCGTACAGATTGGCAAGGACAAGCGCCCCAAGTCATAGAGGATCAGGTCACGTTTCCCCTTTCTACACAAATGCTCGGCCTTCCAAAAACCAAGGTCGTCCGTGGGTTCTCTATGTTTGGAACAAGCTTTGTATATATCGTGTTTGAGGATAATACAGATATGTATTGGGCACGTAGTCGCGTTCTAGAATCCCTCTCACAGGTCAGAAAGAACCTTCCTGATGGGGCAGACCCACAATTAGGACCTGATGCTACAGGAGTAGGGTGGGTGTTCCAGTACGCCGTACTTGACCGTACAGGGCAACATGACCTTGCGGAACTGAGAAGCCTACAAGACTGGTTCATACGCTTTGAGCTCGCCACCGTTGATGGTGTAGCAGAAGTGGCAAGTGTCGGAGGGTTTGTAAAAGAGTATCAAGTTCTCGTTGATCCTAACAAGCTCCGTGCGTTTAACATTTCACTTAAAACCGTCATAGATTCTGTGCGATCCGCTAATCAGGAAACAGGTGGGCGGACACTAGAGATGGCAGAAACAGAATATTTAATCCGTTCCCTTGGTTATATAACCAATCCTAACGACCTTAAACAGGCTGTTCTTAAAATTACTGATGGGACACCCATTACCGTTGGAGATGTCGCCCGTGTCATAGAAGGCCCAGCCATTCGACGCGGTGTAACAGAGTTAAATGGCGAAGGAGAGGCCATCGGGGGGATAGTTGTGATGCGTCCAGGCGCAAATGCCCTCGTCGTTATTGAGGACATCAAGAAACGCCTTGAAAGCATAAAGCAAGGACTACCAGACGGTGTTGAAATTCAGGTTGTATATGACCGAAGTACATTGATTAAAAGCTCTGTAGGCTATCTGAAAGATAAACTGATTGAGGAAAGCCTCATGGTTGCCCTTATAACCTTTTTGTTTCTGTTCCACGCAAGAAGCGCGTTGGTTTCTGTTATCACTATACCTTTAGGAATCTTAGTCGCCTTCATTATTATGTCTATGCAGGGCATCACCGCAAACATCATGTCTTTAGGAGGCATTGCCATTGCAATCGGGGCAATGGTAGATGCTTCAATTGTCATGGTTGAGAACGCGCACAGGAAGCTCTCTAATATGGCTGACGATGCAAGCAAAGAAGATAGACAACGGGCTCTCATACACGCAGCAAAAGAAGTTGGACCAGGCTTGTTCTTTTCCCTCCTTATCATCACCGTTTCTTTCCTCCCTGTTTTCGCATTAACAGGGCAATCAGAAAAACTCTTTACACCCCTAGCTTTTACTAAAACTTACGCGATGGGCGCGGCGGCATTTTTGTCAATCACGATTGTTCCTGTTTTAATGTTGTGGCTTATCAGAGGTAAAATAAAAAAAGAAGAAGAAAATCCAATTAATCGTTTTTTTATAGCGATGTATAGACCATTTTTAAATCTATCTCTAAAGTGGAGAAAGGTTACTATGGTTATTGCTCTCCTTGCTTTGATCAGCACAGGACTCCCCGCATCAAAGCTTGGTAGTGAATTTATGCCTCCATTATATGAAGGTGGGTTGTTATATATGCCAATGACATTACCGGGAGTATCCATTACGAAGGCGAGGGAAATATTACAAGTCACAAATCGTCAAATTATGACCATACCAGAAGTAAAACTTGCCTTTGGTAAAGCTGGTCGTGCAGATACAGCGACAGACCCCGCACCACTTTCAATGATTGAAACATGGATAGAGTTAAAGCCACGAGAAGAGTGGCGTAAAGGGATGACTCCCAAAAAACTTATAGCTGAGCTTGATAAGCGCGTGCGTTTACCAGGCATGATGAATAGTTGGGGTTATCCCATTAAAACCCGCCTAGATATGCTCACCACGGGTATTCGTACACCTGTTGGCGTTAAAATATCAGGCTCAGACCTCAATACCATTGATAAAATTGCTAAAGACGTTGAGGTTTTAGTCCGTACCGTTGACGGAACACGTAGCGCAATAGCTGATCGTGTCGTAGGAGGAAAATATATAGAAATAGAGCCCAATCGTCGCGAAATAGCGCGCTATGGCATTTCCCTTAAAACCGTGCAACGCGTTATCCAAACGGCATTAGGGGGAATGCAACTCGATGAAGTTGTTGATGGCAGGGAGCGTTATCCTGTGATGTTAAGATATGATCGACCGTTCCGAGAACATATTTCAGACTTAGACAACATCTTAATTCCAAGCGCAAAAGGCGCGCATATTCCCCTTGCTGACTTGGCGGATATTCGTATTGTTGAAGGTCCTTCCATGATTAAGTCAGAAAATGCACGACTTAATGGATGGGTGTTTGTCGATATTGAGGACAGGGATATAGGATCCTACATTACTGATCTTCAAGAAAAACTAAAAACCATAGATATCCCTCAAGGCTATACATTTAAGCTTTCTGGGCAATTTGAACAAATGCAAGAAGCCAATGAACGCTTAAAAATGGCGGTTCCAGCAACACTTCTCATTATAATAACACTACTATATCTGCATTTTGGAAGATGGGATCGCACACTTCTCACCATGCTGTCCGTACCATTCGGCATAATTGGTGGTGTATGGTGTGTATGGTTTGCTGGGTATAATTTCTCTGTTGCGGTTGCCGTTGGCTTCATCGCCCTCGCAGGAATAGCCGTAGAGACCACAATTGTCATGCTGATCTATATTGATCAAGAAATGCGGGCGCATTGGCCAGAAACGTTTGATGACCTCATAGAGAATGTTCGTCGCGGCGCAATTCAACGGCTACGTCCAAAACTTATGACGGTAAGCACAATTATATTAGGCTTAATCCCAATCTTCTTAACAGTGGGTACAGGATCAGATGTCATGCGACGTATTGCCTTACCAATGGTCGGGGGCATGGTCAGCACCATGATTTTAACGCTTATTCTCATCCCTGTTCTATATACCGTTTATATGCAGTGGAAACTCAAACTCCCAAATCAACCTAAAAGGAAAACACCATGATTAAACATCTTCTCAAAATAGCTTTTGCAGTTATCCTAGTTATACCCGTGACATCGTTTGCCCATGTTGCAGAAAAAGACACTCTGCAAATTATACATCCTTGGGCAGATGAAGCCGAGCAGGGCGCAGACTCTATCGTGCACCCCACCTTTATGAATAATGACGAACATAAAGAATACATCATTATTCGCGCCGATTCAGAGAGTGCCGAAAAAATTGTCTTTCTAAAAGACAAGGAAATTGTTGATGTCATTACACTTAAGCCTGGAGACATCTTATCTGATGAAGATATTACAGTGCAGCTGAAAAACGTCAAAGACACACTAAAAGAGGGTCAAACAATCTCAATGACCCTTTACTTCCAAGATGGAACAGAGCTAAACTTTAAGTTAGGCGTTGGACAACAGACCATGCCTGAATAACAGACTTTAAAGTAATTCATTGGAAAACTTGTCTGTACAATCCTCAAGAAGGGAACCAGCATGAACTGGACTGTTTATATTTTGGAATGTAATGACAACAGCCTCTATACGGGGATTACTAACAACCTTGAGCGTCGTATCACACAGCATGAAACAGGGAAGGGGGCAAAATACACGCGGAGCCGTGGACCCTTCCGTATCGTCTATACTGAGAGTTTTTGTGGTCGAGGAGACGCAAGTCGCCGTGAATATGAAATCAAACAGCTCCCCAAACAAGAGAAGTTAAAACTAATTATTTAAATTATTAAAAACATAACTTTAAATTAAAGTAATCAAAATTTAGTCTTTTATTGCGCGTGACCACAGCGCACACGCAACAATATATTGACCTTATGTAATCATCAGTGTATATTGACGACATCTCTTAATAGAGAATATGTGCTTGTGCCTCGAAACATCTGTTCGGCACGCACCCAAATGAAACAAAAATGCGTATCAATCTTGGAAATAGGGAAAGTTACGATGATTAGTAAGAATTTTAAAAGAATTGCACTCGGAACAGCTTTGGCTTTGACCACAGCTTTTTCTACACCTGCTATGGCAGGTAAGGATTTCGTCAAGCAAGATTTAAGTGACCGCAGTACAGAGCTTGTACAAATTGTAGGACAACGCCTGTCGGCTAATAAATTAACATTCGTTGTTCATGGTGGAAATAAAAACCTTCAAATGGCGGCGTATCGTGTGGCACAGCGTCTTGATGAAGAAGGTGTGCCGATTGCATTTTTACTTGCGCCTGATAGGGATGGAATGCCTCAAACAATGCACGTGGATTATTATGCCAAAGGCGGGACAAAGTATTTCGTAACAGCATACGACAACAAAAACATCACAATCGCGACAACAGAGGCTAATTTATATAGCCAAGCTAAAAAAGCTTATAATGAAGATTTTGGGCGCTTGGTGCTCGTGAGTAGTACAGATGATCTTCCTGCCCAAACTTTAGCTGCACGATAATATTTAAGCATCCAGAACAAACGGATCAGGGGCTTTATCTATAACAGTCACTCGCGGGGCTTCATCAAGTGCGAAGCTCTGCGCATTTGCACCAACATTATTAACTTCATCCCTAAATGTTGATGTAATTTCGGATTTTGGTTTTTCTAAATCAGAAAAAGAACTATCACTATTTATAGAATTCATAACGTCATCGGCTTCTACCGTTAATACTTTAGTCTCAGTCTTCACAAAAGTATTTTCTCTCCCACCTATATTGTTTTCTTCCGCATCATTAGTGATAGCTTCTGCTATGCGCGGGTTTGTTTTATTTAGTTCTCCCAGATATGCCTCACGCTCATCGGGTGACATGCTTTTCATGAGAATGGCATGCTCTAGTGCACTGTCCGTTTCTTCATCTGTAAGCCCATGTTTAGCTTGGAACTCCTCTTTATTATCAATAATGTCGTCTAATGTTTCGTCCAAATCAGCATTAGAGAACTGATG
>JAESUK010000019.1 GCA_016763095.1 Alphaproteobacteria bacterium | reverse complement strand
GATTGATCCAGTCTCCTTTGACTATGAAATATTAGAGAAAAGTGAGATAATAAAGTGTGCCCCCGTTGATTTAATCTGGATGGATGTCGGAACATGGGGGAGCTATCTATCTTATTTCTGGAAAAAACATGACAAGACAAAGCACTAATCATATTTTGATGATAGAACCGAAAGAATTTTATCTTAATCCTGAGACGCAGGAGACTAATGTTTATCAAGTAGATGAACACGAATCTCATGAGAAAACTTTGGAAAAAGCGTTGAATGAATTTAGAGCATATCGAGATTGTTTGGTATCCCATGGCGTGACTGTCACAACTTTTCAAGGGATAGAAGGGTGTCCAGATCATATATTTCCAAACTGGGCTTCTACAGATCCTTTTGGTAATCTCGTTTTGTATCCAATGTTGAATGCCAATAGAAGTGCAGAACGCATTCCGCGTATTACGGATAAGCTTGAACAATATTATAATTTAGCGCTTGATCTTAGAGGTGAGGAAAAGAATGGCAAAGCGTTGGAAAGCACGGGATCGCTTGTCATGGATCATATTAATAAAATTGTTTATATGACCCATTCCCTAAGGAGTAACCCTGAATTAGCTCAGCGCTGGGCAGATGATCGTGGTTATCAACTCATGATGTTTAATACTCATGCTCATACAGGTGATCCTGTATATCATACTGATTTAGTTATGCATATTGGTACGGATTATGTTGGTATATGCTCTGAGTGTATCGAACCAGAAGACCGTATCCGTATTGTGGGGCAGTTACAAGAAACGCATAAAACAGTTGTTGAGTTTGATAATAACCAGTTGAAGGCGTTTTGTGGAAATTCTTTGGAAGTTGTGGATGGCGACGGGCACAAGGTTCTCGCAATGTCGAAAGCGGGTCAATTGGCATTACGCCCAGAGCAAACAGAGCAAATTCTTACGCATATGCGCGCGATCATTGGAACCGATATTCCCACCATAGAACATTATGGTGGAGGATCAGGACGATGTTTAATGATGGAATTATTTTAAATGATTATTTAAATTGTGCCAAGAACATGCCAGCACCAGTTTCTTTGTCATAGGTGTGTTTAATCATTTCTGCACCGGCAGAATTAACCATTTTGTATAGCTTAGCTTCTGTCAGTCTCCAAGAATTTGTGAGGACAATGCCATCGCCTTTTTCAAAGTGTTTTTCAACAGAGCCGTTTAAGCGTATAGTTTGATCTATTTTACTTTTAATACCCATGCAAAAACGCCCAATGCCATTGCCTCGGTATTCTACATAGGGCTCAAATGTTTTTGCTTCAAAATTAGTATCTGTAATATTCTGTTCAAAACGGTGAGCTAACGAGTGTATTAGCTGTAAATTTTCTGGTGTATTATAGGCTTTCTCATCCATTTCTTTCGTCTCGGAAGAGCAGTATGTAGATAGTATATATCCACCTGGTTTAATGAATTTTCCAACAGCTTTTATTTGATTTGCTAATACAAGCTCTGGATCTGTATTTGGGGTGATGCTCGAATTCCAAATTGTTAATCCCCATAGTAACGCTACTGGAATAGTATTATTTTCTGGATAGTTAGCCTTTTCAAACATATCTACTAATGATCTTGATGCTATATCTGGATATTTTTTTTTAATACCATTAGCAGCATCTACCGCACATTCTTTTGATGGGTCAACAGATATATACCGTGATACAGGGTGCTGGCTATCTTTAAGTGCATCTATATATGGAAGTGTTTTCATTTGTACGGAATCCCAAAGACCTGGACCGATTTCAACAAAAGATACTTTGCTCTTTAAATTACGTTCATCAATACTTTCTATCAAAGTATTTGTGAAGTCTTGGACTATAGCTGGTTTTGTTACTATTTTAGCTTCACGGTTAGCTGGAAAGGTTTTGATCTTCACAACTTTTTTCCATTGAGATAGTCCATCAGCAGGGTTCTCGCTTCCTTCTTCATGGAAGAAGACGAGTCCTGATGCAGTTCCTTCTTCTTTACCTAAAAACAAGTTTGCACAGGTTATGAAGATTTGCTGTTGCATCGGGTCCAACGGTTTTTTTGCTGTTGCCTGAGCCATTTATTATTTTCGCCTCTAATATTACGCAGTATTGTTTTTTAATCTACTGTGTTGTTATTGTTATTTTATTTAGTGTCTTAACTCGCACTATTATATGTTTTAATTTCTGTGGAGTTTGGGATTAATGCATTGTCCCAAATGCCTGCAAACTGAACTCTGTATGCTTCTGATACAGATATATGGTCAATTACGATTATTTTTGGTTCATCTTCCAACAGGAGCATTGCTAATTTTTTCCCATATGAGTAAAAGGGCACGCTAGAAAAATGTGTTTTGGGAAGCCATCTATATTCAATCATATCGTTTAGTGCAAAAAAATTATCTCCTTCCTTGAGAAGAACTTTGTATTTAACACCTTTAAGTTCGTTCATACGAGATATGTGATAGTCAGCTTGATTCCCGTGTGCTTTTACAAAGCGTCGTTCATCAACATTGTTTACGAGAACTTCTGTGTCTGGATTTTGCGCAAGTGTATCGTAGACATCTTCGAAGAAATCTAGGTAGCCAGATCGTCCAGTGAAAATACGAATATCATCCGAACGTCGTTTTATACCATCTGGTTCGATGAATTCAATGCCATTGCTTTCGAAGGCAGTTTTTATTGTTTTCAATGTGTTAGTACGTGGTTTTGTGAGGCCTTTCTCAATGCTTCCAATAGAAGTTGTAGAGATGTTTGTTCGATCTGAGAGGTCTTGTTGACTCCAGTTTAAAATCCCGCGTGCGCCACGTATTTGAGCTGTTGTAATTGTCATTTTTTATTCGACTTTCTTTCCGACTCTCTTTTTAAAAAATCAATTCCTCAATGTGTATGGGCGATTATATACGTTAGAAAATTAACAATTGCAAGGAAAATATGCAAAATACATCCATTATTATGTTAATTTTTTAATGTTATCTTTTAAAAAAACGAACCAAAACGTTTGTTTTAATTAAGTTAGCTTTTCTATATACCTAACTTATTTTTTTCTTAACCAAACGCAGAAATCTTATAAATTAATCTAATTTTTTATGCGCTTTTGTCAAGTAAACCTTCGCGTCTGAAAAGGGCTTCTGGATCTGCATCACGACCACGGAAGTTGTGGTATAGCACGCTTGGGTCGACACTCCCGCCTTTTTCAAGGATCATCTCACGGTATTTTTTCGCGGTTTTTTGATTGTAGAGACCGCCTTCTAGGAATGCTTCGAATGCATCAGCATCAAGCACTTCGGCCCATTTATAACTGTAATACCCTGCGGCATAGCCCCCAGCGAAGATGTGACCAAAAGATGTTGATGATGGACCGCCGAGGCGTGGAAAGAATGTGCAGTCTTTAATTGCTTTGTCTTCAAACTCTATGATGTCATTAACTTCGATGTCTTGAGTACAGTGGTAAGCCATGTCCAAGGTCGCGAGGGAAACTTGGCGCAAGCCGCCCCAACCACTCATATAGTTTTTGCTTGCGCGCAGTTTTTCGATAAGATCGGCAGGAATTTGCTTTCCTGTTTCGTAATGCTCCGACACAAGGGCCAATGTTTCTGGTTCGTACAGCCAGTTTTCTTGAAGCTGTGCCGGTAGCTCAACAAAATCCCATAAAACATTTGTTCCTGATGTGGAGTGGTATTTTGTGCGCCCGATTAGTGCATGCAATGCATGCCCAAGTTCATGGAAAAGGGTTTCTACATCATTGAAAGATAGTAAGCTTGGGCGATCTTTGGTTGCTTTGGGGAAGTTACATACGATCTCAATAATTGCAGGAGGAGTTTCCCCTTTGAATAAGCCATGATCACGGAAACTTGCTTTCCATGCGCCTGAGCGTTTGTTTTCACGGATATAAAAGTCAGCATAAAGAATACCAAACACATCACCACTTGTTTTGTCTGTAACCTCAAAAGCAGGCACGTCTTTGTTCCATGTTTGAATGTCATTGCGCTCTTTAAAGTCTAGGTTGAACAACTTTGAGAAATGCTCAAACGTTCCTTTTAAAACTTTATCCAATGGGAAGTATGGACGAAGCTCTTCTTCTGAGAAATTAAAGAGGCTGACTTTTCTTTTTTCTGCGAGGTAGCCAACATCCCATGGTTTTAGCTCTTCTATATTTGCGGTTTCTTTTGCAAAGGCTTTTAAATCTGCGAGGTCTTTTTCTGCTGCTGGCTTATATGTCGTTTTGAGACGCTCCAAAAAGGCAAGGACTGTGTCTGTTGTTTTCGCCATGCGGTCTTCAAGAACAAAGTCAGAGTAGCATTTATACCCCATGAGTTTCATTTTCTCACTGCGCAGTTTTACAACTTTTTTGAGGGTGTCTGAGTTGTCGTATTCTCCGCCATAGGCGCGGTTGCTGAAAGCTTGCCAAACTTTTTCACGTATATCGCGGTTGTCAGCATAAGTGATAAGAGGGATATAGCTTGGAAAATCAAGCGTGAAAAGCCATTCGTTCTCATAGCCTTTTTCTGAGGCTGCCTGTTTAGCGCTCTCGATAGCTGTATCAGGGATTCCAGATAAATCGTCTTGGTTTGTAATACGAAGTTCAAATTCAGCTGATGATTTTGTTAGGTTGTTTGAAAACTCTGGACTCAGTGTTGATGATTTCTGGTTTAATTCTTTTAACTTTTCTTGATCTTGTGTGCTTAGCAATGCACCAGATCGAACGAATCCATCATAGCTATCTTCAAGGAGTGTCTTTTCTACGTCACTATAGTTATGGTTTTTACGGTCATCATAAACAGCTTTGATTCTTTCAAAGAGTTGGGCATCCATGGACACTTCGCTTGAGAAGAGAGATGTTATAGGCCCTATTTGCTCGGCAAGGGCGTTATAGTCATCACTGCCGATGACGGAGAGCAGATTATAGTAAATGCCAGCGATTGATCCTAGGTCCTCTGAGGATGTCTCAAGTGCCTCTATGGTGTTCACAAAATTGGGTGCATCTGTATTGGCTTTGATCTGTTCAATGTTTGAGCGTGCGATATCAATAGATGTTTCAATGGCTGGTATAAAATGTTCAGGCTTAATTTCATCAAATGGTGGTGTTCCATAAGGTGTGCTGAATGTTTTTAGAAGTGGGTTATCTGTATTCTGAACCATTGTGATGCTATTCTCTCTTTGTGTTTATAAGTGCAATATACTATATAGGTCAAAATGAAGGGTGCTCCAAGGTCAAAAGAGTTTGATGATATTTATTTTTCACAAGAGGATGGTCTTGCGGAAGCTGAATTCGTGTTCCTGAAGGGGAATAATCTTCCCGACGCTTGGAGGGGTGAAGATAGCTTTACCATAGTTGAGACGGGATTCGGCACTGGGTTAAACTTTTTAGCAAGCTGGGATTTGTTTGAGAAAACGGCTGAAAGTTCCCAGCGTCTAAATTTTATATCCTTTGAACAATATCCGTTATCTGTTGAAGAAATTAGAGATGCACTTGCGCCATGGGTAGACCGATTCGGGGCAAAGATAGATAGATTTCTTGATGTATATCCGCTTCGTATTCCAGGGGTTCACTCACTTTGTATTTCTGAGAACGTTTTTCTTACGCTTATTTTTGATGATGTGAATGATGCGTTGCCAAAATTGTCAGGTCACGCGGTAGATGCATGGTTTTTGGATGGGTTTACCCCGTCTAAAAATCCTGAGATGTGGACAGAGGCTGTCTTTGAAAGTATGGCGCGCTTGTCCCATGATAAAACAAGTTTTGCAACGTTTACTGCGGCAGGATTTGTAAAGCGAGGGCTTGAGGACGCTGGTTTTGATGTGTCTAAATCGGAAGGGTTCAGGTATAAGCGAGAGCTCCTTGTTGGTCGCTTACCTGAATCAAATAAAAAGGAAAACTCTAAAACAGTTCGTAGTGTTGCGATTATAGGTGGTGGGCTTGCTGGGTGTGCAATGGCTTACTGGCTTAAAAAGCAGGGGCTTGTTCCAACTGTTTTTGAGGCTGAGGCTGAACTTGCCTCTGGCGCTTCTGGAAATAAATGTGGAATGTTGAGCCCGCGTCTTTCGAAGCTACGAAATGTGAACTCTGATTTTTATATGCAGAGTTTTGCGATGGCCATTCGTGAACTTGGACAAATATCCAAAACACATGATATTGAGTTTTCTTCCTGTGGTGCGCTTCATCTTATGCATAACGAAAATATGAAGACACGTTATCCCTCTATGGTTGAAAATTGGGGGTGGCATTCAGACCATGCACGCATTGTAGATCGTGCAGAAGCGAGTGCGATTGCAGGCGTTGAGATTGAACAGGCGGGTCTATATTTACCAGATGCGGCGATGGCTAACCCAGCTAAGCTTTGTCATGCTTATGTAGATGGTATTGATGTTGTTTATAATGCGGAAATTAGAGATATACAAAAAGACGGAACGCAATGGAATGTGAATGGTGAAGCGTTTGATGCTGTTGTTCTTGCCAATGCTATGAGTGTGAAGCTTTACGCGCAGACATATGAGTTGGTTGATAAGTTCGGGCTTTATCCTGTGCGTGGGCAGGTGAGCCTCGCGCCATCTACACCGTTTACTGAGAAGCTTAATACTATCTTGAATTATCGGGGTTATCTTTCTCCTGCGTACAATGGTGTGCATGCGATTGGATCAACGTTTGACCGTACGGGAACGAGCTATGATCTTTTACAAGAGGACCATGATGAGGTTATCTCTCACATGGAGGAAACGGTTCCGTGTATGAAGGGACAGCTTGTTCCAAATGATGGGCGGGCAGGCTTTCGGGTGTCTTGTAAGTATCGTTTCCCTATATCCGAGCGGGTGGCGAAGAATATGTATGTTTCAACCGCACATGGGTCCCATGGCTTGATCAGTTCGTTACAATGTGCGGCGATTATCCACAACCACCTATGTTCAGGCTTGAGAGTCTACCCTTAACGCGGTAAAAGAATAGCATGTTTATTATTATGTCATTTGTCCTTACGTTTATTCTTATCCTTGTTTTTAAGAAGGTTGCCTTG
>JAESUK010000148.1 GCA_016763095.1 Alphaproteobacteria bacterium | reverse complement strand
GTTTGTGCGCATATGTGTGATTGGCGAGGGCATGCCCCGCTTGTACCGCGCCGATCATTTGATCTGGATAGGCTTCAATCTTTTCACCGATACAAAAAAACAAGGCTTGGATACCATGTCCTGCCAAATATGTGACAATTTTATCCGTATGTGGGGATGGACTATCATCAATTGTAAGATATGCGACGCGTTCCATATTAGATGGCTCCTTGATCTTCCAATAACGCCCGCAAGCCTTGAATGGCGACGAAAGATGTATCAATCAAGCGTACAGGTGTTTCTTCCAGTGCTTTTGCCACAATTTTTTTATTTGCATTTAACTGCATCATGGTGAAGAAGGGTTTTTTATCAAACAACCCTCTTTCATGAATGGCTTGGATCACACCACCATCTAAATATACACCGCCAAAGGCATGTCCCGTAATGACCGCTGTATTTACAAACAACCCAAAAAACTCGTGAAAAAGGCGCAGTGTTTCTTTGCCTATAAAGCTGTTCGCGTCATCCAAAATTTTTGTGCATTCGACTGTCTCAGGAAGATGCCCATGTAACATGCAAATGGCTTTATACAAATTGGGAAGTCCGCGTCCGCTCACAATTCCTTCAAAACTCACAACATCTTCCTTGTCTTGTACACGGCGTACAAGATCAACGATCATGTGTTGTTCATCTGTTTGCGACGTGGCAATAAAGTGCCCACCAAAGGTTCTTAAAACTTTAAATTTCTTCTCATCAATAGGAAGCATATATGCTAGCCCCAAGCCCGTTCCAGGGCCACAGATCATTCTATTATATTCTTTATTCTTTGTGCCATCATGCAAGCTAATTGTCTGGTCATGGGTGAGCGTTACCGCTCCACGGGCAGACGCTTCAAAATCATTGACCTGTATTTCAATTTTTAAACTTGAGTGCTCAAATGGTGTTAAATCAGCGGCATCGGTTACGGCCATAACCAAGGCAACATCCCCTTTTATTCCTTCCAACTCTATGATGGACTCAAAACAGGTCACAAGATTCTTATACTCGGATAACTGCACCTTGGTTGGAGGCGTTATCCCCTCTCCGTTAAGGCAAGCATAGCGCAAATGCGTACCACCAATATCTGCCAGAATATATGTCTCATTATTTCCCATTTTAATGCCTGATCTCCCCGCGTCCATGACGGCTGTCTTCTGGACTTCCTGCAGGATCAATATGGATCATAATCTCAGCATTTGGAAATGTGCCTAACAAGTCTATTTCTACATCTCGGGCAATCTCATGGGCACACCATAGAAGAATATTGGGATCAACATCGATATCAAAATTTACAATCATCTTCATACCTGATCTTATGACACGCAAATCATGCATATCAACAACTTCGCTATGGCTTAAAATAATATCCATCATAGATTGGCGAATATCTCCCTCGACTTCACGATCAAGCAGCATGTTGACGGCTTTTACGCCGACCTCAAACGCGGTATGCCATACATAAAAGGCAACCATCAAGGCAAATAACCCATCTATCCATACAGGCGCGCCATAAAAGGTAAGGGCAAGAACAATAAAAACGCCTCCGTTGATGGCAATGTCTGTTTTGTAATGGGCATGATCAGATTCAATGGCGAGAGAGTCGACCTCTTCCAAAGCACGCTTTTGAATGACAACGATCACGATTGACAAAATAATCGACAACACCATGATTGACATACCTAGAATATGGTCTGTCAATGGTACTGGGTTCATGAGGTGTCTTACGGCGGTATAGGCAACGATGATCCCAGCAATCGTGATGACGACAGCTTGTATCAGCGCAAAAAGCCCTTCGATCTTCCCATGACCGTACCGATGTTCATCATCCGCAGGTTTCAAAGACATGCGCAGAGAGATGAACGCGGTTAAAGACATCATAGCATCGGCAAGAGAGTCTGTGAGTGTTGATAACACACTTGCAGATCCACTGAGTAAGAAAGCAACGGTCTTTGCAAAAATCAAAATAGACACGATAATCAGTGCGGCACGCCCCGCATTAAGTGCCTTTTCAGATTTAAAATTATGAGGATTTATATTATGATTATGGTCGTGCATGAATTTTCCTTCACGTCATCATACACAAATGCTAAAAGAGTGAAAAGAAACAAAAGATAATTGTAATCATGGTTGTACACGCTAAAAAAATGAATGAAACATCACATACCTCCTCAACGCCCGCGAAACCAAAAATCCTGCACATGGTTGCTGGGGCTGGTGTTGGCGGAGCTGAAATGTTTTCCCTTGATGCCATTAAGGCCATGCATGACGAAGGACTTGTTGAACAACATGTAATATGTCGTGACTATGACCATTATATTCAAGCATTTAAAGATCGTGGGATCACATACGACATTTTACGCTACAATCACTGGGAACGGCTCACGGGACGTGCTAAGCGCATAATAACGGCGCGTATTGAGCAATTTAAACCTGACCTTGTGCATTCATGGATGGGACGAGCATCATCTTTCGTACCTGCCAATCTAAAAATGCCTGCTCTTGGGTGGTTCGGTGGGTATTACGACTTAAAAAGATATAAGAATTGTCAGTATTTCGCAGGGTGCACACGCGACATTCGCCGTCACCTTATTGGAAAAAGTGGGCAACCTGATCATTGCTTTACACTTCACACATTCGGTACATTGGAAGAAGATACACCCGTTACACGTGCAGAGTTTGATATTCCTGAAAATGCACCTCTTATATTGCTTCTTTCGCGCATGCATTGGAAGAAAGGTATCGACACATTGTTAGAGGCGCTCAAACAACTGGATGGCTTTTATGCCTTACTGGCGGGAAGCGGACCTGATCTTGAAAAATATCAAAAAATGGCACAAGATTTGGGCGTTGCCGACCGTGTTCGGTTTTTGGGCTGGCGCGATGATCGCCAAGCATTGCTAAATCTGGCAGATGTATGTGTTCTTCCTTCTCGTTACGAGCCATTTGGCACAGTGATCGCAGAAAGCTGGTTTGCAAAAGTACCTTTGGTGGCTGCAAAAGCAGCAGGGGCAAAGCAATATGTTAGCCACGATAAAGATGGCTTGCTATGTGAAATTGACGATGTTGATGGATTGGCGCGTGAATTAAAACGCGCGGGTACTGACCAAGATTTGCGGACATCCTTAATCAAGCGCGGGCAAGAGACCTATAACAACCTCTTCAGCAAAGAGGTTGTGACACAGTCATTCCTTGAAACATATAAGAAAATTATTACAGAAAATGTCTAAGTTTTGGGCCTAGTGGCTAACAGGGACGGCTTCTTCAATTGCTTCCACTGCCTCAGCACCAACTTCGACAATCTCTTCAACAGGGGCAGGAAGTAGTTCTGCATTTTCAGCATCTATTGCCGCGGCATTAGGTAAGCTTGCAGGCGCATCTGCAAGTGTGCGCAACCACGCGATGATACTTGCGCGATCCGTTGCCTTTTTAAGACCAATAAAGTTCATCTTTGTGCCTGCGGCGTATTTCTTAGGCTTATAGAGGAACTTGTTTAGCTCAGCATAACTCCAAACATCGCCACCTTGTTGGTTCAACTTTCCAGAATATGAGAAGCCTTCTTTAGATTGTTTGTTCGCGCCTACGATATTCCAAATATTTGGTCCAACACCTGCGCGTCCACCTTTTGTAAAACTGTGACAGGCAGCACAGGCTTTAGAAACTTTTTTACCACGGGCAATGTCTGCTGAGGCGATTAAAGCAAGAACGGGTTCAGGCAAATTTGCTTTTTTAGCTACTGGTGCCGTAGATCCGTCACTGCCTTCAATTTCGACAGCATTTTTCTCAAGATCATGCGTAGAGGTGAGGATATCGGCTGTAAACCCTGAGAACATTGCGATAATTCCAGCTACTAAAATAGCTGCAAAAATTTTATTTGATTCTAAACTCTTCATATTCTTACCATCAACCTGTTTTGGAACTTAATTTGGTGCATCCCTAATATTAAAGACACTTTAAATTTCTACCATTTGTGAGGGGGCTTTGTCGATATTGTTTTTATGTTCATTCTGATCTATTTTCATTCTATTGGTATAACAGTTCAAAAATAAAGATACATACATGTCCACACAGAACATCATTTCCTTCCAAGGCGCTAAAGGTGCTTACTCTGATCTCGCTTGTCGTGCGATGTACCCTGATATGGAAACATTGCCCTGCTCGACCTTTGATCTTGCCTTTCAAGCGGTTATTAAAAGAGATGCAGAATATGCAATGATCCCTGTCGATAACACTCTCGCGGGACGTGTAGCAGATGTTCACCACCTTATTCCCAAAAGCGGGCTTCATATTGTTGGAGAGCACCTTCAACCGATTCACCATAATCTACTTGGGGTTAAAGGTACAAAGATTGAAGACATACAAACCGTACACAGCCATATTCACGCCATCCCACAATGCAAAGGCTATCTTAAAAAGTTGAATGTTCAGACAAATGTCCAAGCAGATACGGCAGGTGCAGCACGTAATGTTTCTGAGATTAAAGATAAAACACAGGCCGCCATCGCCTCTACACTTGCGGCAGAACTTTATGATCTTGAAATTTTAGATACAAATATTGAAGATGCAGATCACAACACAACACGCTTTCTTGTTTTTTCAAGAAAACCCCGTACATCTTTCCCAGATAAGGCACATTTAAAAACAAGCTTTACCTTTGAGGTTCGCAATATTCCAGCCGCGCTTTATAAGGCACTTGGAGGATTTGCAACAAATAATGTTCAAATGACCAAGCTCGAAAGTTATGTTGGTGCCGAATTCAAAGTGGCGTTTTTCTATGCAGATGTGATCGGTCACCCAGAAGAGGATGATCTTAAACTTGCACTTGAAGAATTAACGTTCTTTGCCAAAGACATGAAGATACTGGGCACATATCCTGCATATTCTAAATAATATTGACATAATTTTCTATATTTGATATTCATATTAGAAATCAATAGAGAAACTGTGTAAATATGCCTTTTGCCCCGCGCCCACTAACAACAGCCCCTTATATGATATTAAAGCGCCCAGAAAAACCTTTCTGGGAAGACTTAAAATCAACATTTCTAGATCCCGCACCTTCTTACCTTTCTCTTACGCAATATCCTTTATGTTACGCGGATAATACAGAAATTCTTACACAGTTAGGCTATAAGACGGCGATTCCAAGCCTTCTAAAGCTTATCTCTCCGAATGAAGAAGTTCTCACACCTGGATATGATGAAGATGGGTATGACCAAGATCATTTCTTGCAAACAGGAATGCTTCTCTCAGAAAAAGAAGATGCCTTTGTCTATGAACTTAGTGGGCGTGTACATTTTGTGGGCTTAATGTTCTGTCGCACCCCTGAAGACACCATCAAAAAGCTTGAGAAGAAGGGATTTGAGTCTGGACCATGGATGCTTGATCAAGCAATATTTAGTGAACAGGGCAACCTCAGGAATTTGATGTACGGGCAAGACTACCCTGCCGTCACGGCCCTTGTCTCTGATCTTTTAGACCGTGTAGGTCAAGTGAATGCATCCCTTGAACGCGTAGACGGTCAGTCAGAGACCACCTCTCTTTTCTTACAGTTGATGCAAGAATTTGATGATCACAGCGCCTCTGTTTTTCAAACAGCAGACAAAAAAAGAAAGCCTATCGTTATCTGATAGGCTCTCATTCAATTCTTTTCAAATAAAGACGGTCTAGCTAAGCTGCGACTCTGCCCATTCTGTAAGCTGAGATTTGCTCATACCACCAACTTTGGTATCTGAAACTTCACCATTTTTAAACATCATCAATGTTGGGATACCGCGTACACCATATTTTGTTGGTGCATCTGGGTTTTCATCAATATTGATTTTGACGACTTTTACTTTGTCTGCCATTTCATTTGAAAGCTCTTCAACCAAAGGCATCAAAGATTGGCAAGGACCACACCATTCTGCCCAAAAGTCTACAATCACAGGCTTGTCTGATTCTAAAACCTCTTTTTGAAAATCTGCATCTGATACTGGGTTAGCCATGTTGTCCTACTTTCTTATATTTTATATCTAACACTATATACTAATATGGAATGATTCTTTCGATTTTCAAACAAAAACCGAGTCGATCATCCACACAAATCTTTAGGAAACAGTGGATTTACTCCAATATTCCCCACTTATTGACCATCTCGTTTGCACCAAGGGCATCAATCAGTAAATTAATGGCTTCTTTTTCAGCAGAGCTTACTTTCGGGCCGTGTCCAAGGCGCGTAAGAGAGGCAATCACTGGATATGCCCCAAACCATCCTTTTTTCGCTCCACCGTGAAGATTGTGTGCGCCAAACTCTCTGTCCCCTGCTGCCTTGGCAACGGCCTCGGCCACATCAATACATAGAAGCTTGTAACAATTCACATCTTCGGCAGGTAACTGCTTCTTTAATGTAGTAAGCGCACGCTTACAGTCATTTAATACTTTATCGAGGTTCAGTTCTTTTTGTTCCTGTCCATACACAAGTTGTTCTAGTTCGTGCGTTAATGCTCCAAGGAATGGACGGTTACTGTATTTTTCTTGTGCTTTTATAATGATATCGCTCAAAGCCCGCATCTCAGCATTCTCAGCGCGATCGCCTCCACCCGCCTCATACTCACTTAACCAAAGCCCGATACGGAATGGCAGATAAGAGACAAATAACCATTGTGCCTCTGTGAATGGGTTTAAATATTCACTCTGTAGATCATCTGGTGTATCTGTCATCTATTTACCTTGTAAATTTCACTATATTGTTAATACAAATCACTATATTTAAGCCTACATCAAAAGGTTGTTCATAAAAAATGATTTTTTATTTTGAGTCTAGATTCTAATGATA
The DNA here is from genome assembly GCA_016763095.1 of Alphaproteobacteria bacterium. Taxonomy (GTDB): domain Bacteria; phylum Pseudomonadota; class Alphaproteobacteria; order Micavibrionales; family Micavibrionaceae; genus UBA1850. The sequence continues at coordinate 10,969 of JAESUK010000148.1, read as the reverse complement.
TCAATAAGGTTTTGTTAACTTATGTAAACTATTGGTTAACATAGGAATTTTTTTCCGCCTTATCTGGTTTTGTTAACTCCTCAGTAACTACTTGGGGGTGATAATAGGGAATATCAAGGCTTCCTGTTGGGGGAAGTTGGGTTAACACTAAAAAATAAAATGGATACACGTCATGAACGGGCCAACAGAAACACAAGAAGTAGAGATCAACCTTGCACCAATCGCTGGAACACGCGTTGCTTACACATTGAACAATAAGCAACCTGTTAAATGTAGCTTTATAGGCGCAGAACCTCTTTTCTTTATGGATACAGATGAAATCATTGAAGAGGACAGTATGTTCGAAGATTTTTCATTGGATATGTTTGATGGAGAATTGGAAGACCTTAGAAAAAAAATTGACTCTTACGATGCAATTTCTAAAGAATTTCACGAAAATGAAGCTTCAATCTCAGACTTGTTTTCAAACGACGCGGCATTCATCACATCTGAACTTCCGAATGAAGGTTCACTAGAACACCTTACAGATATTTTAAAACAGAGTCGCTTTGCAGAAACATTATTGGATTACGCACAAACACATGGTGTTGAGATTTGTTACTCAACACATGTAAAAATCGCGGAATATGATCGTGAAGCAGGTAAAATATTCATCCACCCCTCTCTTGAGATCGGATACCAAGTTTTATTGGCTTCAACTGAACTTCGCCGTGTTTGGCAACATAAAAACGGTGCATTGGTTGACCCAATGGCGTTTTACCCAGACCACGGTATTTTGATTAACCGCTTACAAGAAGCAGATGTTAACGCATTCATGATCCGTATTGCTTGGGAACTTAAGCTTGCAGGTGAAAAAGATGCATGGGCATTGGTTGAATGTTCAACCTTCTCTGATCTTGGGCGCGCATTTGCTCGTGAAGCTTGCACAGACTTCCGCGCTTCTAACAATGGACAAGCCCTTTTAAGCATCGTGGAAGCATGGTTCTTATCAGAACGCTGTCGTAAACATGACCGCACACTTATTCAACGTATGTTGGCTGGAAAATCTCCTGAAGGATTTGCACATTCTCAAGAATTGTCACGCCAAGCTTTAATAGAGGCTATTTATGCCCTAGGGAAGAACCCATACGGCAATAATTACCTTGCTCCACACATGGAGCTCTTAATTGAGGACCCTATTTTTTCAGAGGTTCGTGACCGCTCTAACGCTAATTTCCTATGGTTCGTAAAATTTGAGAGCTCTTTTGCTCAAGCGGAACAGGAATTGCAAATGGAAGGGTCTCTTGATGGTCAAACATCACAATTTGAACAATTTGGACAGGGATCTACACCTTATGAAGCGGAAGTCATTCAATTCCCAAACATGGGACAACAACGCTCAAAGTCATTCGACACAACTGGTCATGATGGACACTGTGACATCGTTCCATTCTCTCAAGGATAATGAAACAGCCAGCTGCCAAAAAATAGAGTCTTGTCAAAGGCATGAGTCTTTTGATATGACTCTCCTATCTGGAGAAATTATGGACAAGCCCGTGCCACAACATGATCTGAAAAAGACCGCGCAAGCGATTCATACCGAGTCCCGTGACTCAGTGTACGATTCCGCACTTTGCTTGGGACCAATCTGGAATGATATTCAGCAAGACCTAGATGCGGTTTATCGCGCCCCTTCCCGTCAATCTTCTCCGCTTATATCGCTTAAATGGTTATGTTCTGTTTTAGCTCAAAGCCCAACACTTAGTGCTTTGATACAGGACATTGATATTGAGGAATGGGCCTTCTCTGTTTCTCGTGGAGCAACGGACTCTTACAAAATTGATGTTGAAGAAGATGTTGTTATCTTGCCCTCATTGATGAAAAAAGTTCAAAGCCGTCACAACCTTGTTTTAAATACAATCCGTGCACTTCGGGACATTTGGTACGAAGATAATCACTTTGATTTATACGAGTCCCTTAATCCTGAAGAATGGCTTAAATGGGAAAAGATCAGATCTGCGGACATTGAAAGCTTTACTGTTTTAGTATCGTGGGAACTACGCATTGCTGGTGAACGTGATTTGTGGCGCACGCTTATGGCGAGTGAAATTGGCGATATGGCGATAATTTTCCAAGCCATAGATGAGAGCCAAGCTGGTCTAGAGTCACACATAACACCGCTTCTTCACGCATTCCGTCAATGGTACATGGTCACAGATCGTGTGAATGACACAGACTCCGCAACATTGGCGGCAATTGATGAAACGATTACACACAACACATTTGCCGAGCCTTTCGGACACGAGCGTTTGGATGCAACCGATGTACAAGACCGCATTTGCCTCCCATCAGGGGAGCAATATCTTTTGGACGTTGAAAATATGCTCAGCAACCCTGATTTCTGCGCTATTCCTGATGAAATCAATCAAACGCATTTCTTCCATATCATGACCGACCTTGAGACCATTCAAGTTTCAGGTGTACGCTTCCGTGATAAAGCACTTGCCGCCCTGATTTTTCCACAAGATTAACACAGGTTTCACATTGTCTTCCTTTATCCGCATGTTAGGATGAGGGCATGACATCATCCGATACAGAAAAACAGGACAAAAAGTTACATAGCTTCTATGTGCACCTTGTTTCTGATGCCACAGGCACAACCTTGCAAAGTTTAGCGCGTGCTGCCCTTGCACAGTTTAAGCGTATTGACCCGCAGGAACGATATTGGCCTCTCATCAGAACTGATCGCCAATTAAACCGTGTTTTAGAGGATATTACAAAGCATCCTGGTCCTGTTCTTTTTACATTTGTAGACGAAGAAAAGCGCAAAGTACTCCGCAAGCATTGTACTAAACTTGATGTTCCATGCATTGCCGTTATGGACCCTCTTTTAAAGGCACTCGCAGCATATACTGGGTTATCTGTTCAAGGGGTCCCTGGTCTTCAGCATGTTATGAATGATGATTACTTCAAGCGCGTGGATGCAATCGACTTTGCCCTTGGCTTTGATGATGGACAACACATCAAAGGGCTGGAAGAAGCGGATGTTGTTTTAGTTGGGGTTTCAAGAACATCAAAAACGCCAACATGTATATTTTTGGCACGCCGAGGGATCAAGGCGGGGAACATTCCCCTCGTTCCGCATGTTGACTTTCCTGATCGGCTTTTAAATTTGGAGAACCCACCATTGTTTGTGGGATTAACCGAGTCTCCCGATCGCTTGATCCAGTTACGCTCTAGTCGATTACGTATTGGAGAACAAAAAGAAAACTTATATGAGAATCAATATCTCGACCCTGAAGCAGTTGAGGACGAGGTTAAAAAAGCACGCAAACTGTTTAAAGAAAATAAATGGCCAATTATTGATGTGACACGGCGCTCGGTTGAGGAAACATCTGCTGAAATTATGGTTCTTCTTCAAAAAAAGCGGTCTGCAGACAAAAAGAAACTGGCGGAGGCTGAGGGGAAATGAGCAACACGTATAAAAAACTAGCCGTCTTAGGGCATCCCATTGCACAGAGTAAATCTCCACTGATCCATGAATATTGGATCAAGAAATATGGTGTAGAAGGTGCGTATGGCGCAATCGACATTCACCCAGATGATCTTGAAAAAGACTTTGGCGCTTTGATCACTGAGGGCTATACGGGCTTAAATGTAACAGCACCACACAAAGAAACTATTCGCAAGTATTGCGATTACTTTGACGATGCTGCCTATGAAATTGGCGCGGTCAACACGCTTCATATAAAGGACGATAAGCTCCACGGATCAAATACTGATGCCTATGGCTTTGCGATGAACCTTGAGACAAGCTTCCCTGATTTTAACTGGACAAAAGGACCTGCCGTTATTCTTGGCGCAGGGGGCGCGGCGCGCGCGGTTGCTTTTGCGTTGAAAGAAAAAAATGTCCCTGTGATGAAAATTTGCAACCGAACTATTTTCAAAGCCAGCAACATTGCCGCCGATATGGGTGGGTTTGTTATGCCGTGGGAAGAACGCCGTGAAGCGATTAAAAACTGCAATCTTTTGATCAACACAACCTCACTTGGGATGGTTGGCAAAGATTCTTTAGACATGAAACTGGATGTCCTACCCCATGATGCGGTGGTATATGATCTTGTCTATGCACCCCTTATGACACCGTTTTTATTGGATGCAGAAGCACGTGGCAATAAAGTGGTTACAGGCATTGGCATGTTGCTATATCAAGCACAAAAAGCCTTTGAGACATGGTACGGAATTTTACCAGATGTTGATGAGGATCTACGAAAGATCGTCCTGCAATGAAGATACTTGGGCTAACTGGATCCATTGGAATGGGGAAGACAACGGTGGGCGAAATGTTCGCGCGCCTTGGTGTTCCTGTTCATGATTCCGACCATGCCGCGCATACTGCCCTTGAAGAAGGAAGCCCCGTTTTTACAGCCATGGCAAAAACCTTTCCAGAGAGTTGGTGCAGGAAAGCCCGCACCATTGATCGTAAGAAGCTGGGTACGATTGTTTTCGCAGACCCAGAGCAAAAGACATTGCTTGAGAGCTTCATCCATCCCTATGTGCAAGCTCAGCAATTAAAGTTTGTAAGCGCGATGCGTGCTAAGGGCATGAAGAATGTGGTGCTTGATATTCCGCTTTTGTTTGAGACAGGGGCTGAACAGCGCGTGGATTATACAATTGTTGTCACTGCGCCATTTTTTATACAAACACAGCGTGTTTTGGCACGCCCAAATATGACGGTTGAACGGTTCAATTCAATATTACGCGCGCAGATGAGTGATGCAGAAAAGCAAGAGCGTAGCGACTTTATTGTGCAAACAGGGCTAGGTATGGCTAGAACTCAGCAACAAGTCCGTGCTATCCTCCACGATATACAACATTAGGAAGAGCAGATGCGTGAAATTGTTTTAGATACGGAAACGACTGGTTTTGACCCTGAAAAAGGTGATCGCATTATTGAAATCGGCTGTCTTGAGGTCGAAAACCATGTGCCAACGGGAAAAACTTACTGGCAATATATTAATTGCGAGCGCGATGTTCCCGAAGAAGCGGTTGCTGTTCACGGCATCACAACTGAGTTTCTGAAAGACAAGCCCGTGTTTGGTGAAATTGTTGGGGATTTTCTCGACTTCATTGGCGATTCTCCAATGGTCATTCACAACGCTGAATTTGATATAAAATTTTTGAACCATGAGCTTAAACAGCTTGGATTTCCACAGTTTAAACTAAAGGACGCTGTGGATACGCTTAAAATTGCGCGTAAGAAGTTTCCTGGTTCTCCTGCAAATTTGGATGCGCTATGTCGACGTTTTGGCATTGATAATACCGCACGTGAATATCATGGAGCACTTTTGGATGCACAGCTTTTGGCAGAAGTATATCTTGAGCTAAACGGTGGTCGTCAACATGGCTTGGCAATTGATGCAGAAGCAAAAGATGGTGTTCTTGATGCTACAGGTGGCGCAAAGGCAGAGCGAAATTTCCGCGAAGCGCGTGTATTTGAAATTTCCAAAGAAGAACAAAAATCCCACACAGAAATGCTTGAAAGCCTTACCAATCCGATTTGGAAGAAGAAGGGTTAGCCCCCTCTTCTTTTTTAAGTAAAAAGCCCTATAATCATGCTTGTAATTCATATTTAAAGGGAACAGCACATGACAAAGATCAAAGTAGATAATCCGATTGTTGAAATTGATGGCGATGAAATGACGCGCATTATATGGGCGTGGATCAAGGAATATTACATTGAACCATATCTTGATATTGACCTTAAATATTACGACCTTTCCATTCAAAGCCGTGATGCCACGGATGATCAGATCACAATTGATGCGGCAAACGCGATTAAAGAACATGGGGTTGGGGTCAAATGTGCCACCATTACACCTGATGAAGCGCGGGTTGAAGAATTTGGGTTGAAGAAAATGTGGCGCTCCCCGAACGGAACAATCCGTAACATTCTTGGCGGAACGGTTTTCCGTGAACCTATTATCTGTGACAATATTCCGCGCTATGTACCGGGTTGGAAGAAGCCTATTGTTATTGGTCGTCATGCCTTTGGAGATCAGTACAAAGCAACAGATTTTATAGTCCCTAAAGCTGGTAAGCTGACCATGACTTTTGCACCTGCAGATGGCAGTGTGCCAGAAACTCGTGAGATTTTTGACTTTCCTAATGCTGGGATTGCAATGGGGATGTACAATCTCGATGCTTCTATTGAAGGCTTTGCACGTGCTTGTTTCAATTATGGAATTGGACGCAAAGTTCCTGTTTATCTCTCAACTAAGAATACAATCCTCAAAGCTTATGATGGGCGCTTCATGGATATCTTTATGGAGATTTATAATGCTGAGTTCAAAGCCAAGTTTGAAGAAATGGGGCTTTGGTACGAACATCGCTTAATTGATGACATGGTTGCCTTTGCTTTGAAAAATGAAGGTGGCTTTGTTTGGGCATGTAAGAACTATGACGGAGATGTGCAATCTGACATTGTTGCGCAAGGGTTTGGATCACTCGGTTTGATGACATCGGCGCTTTTGACACCAGACGGGAAAACGGTTGAAGCAGAAGCTGCACACGGTACAGTGACCCGCCATTACCGTCGTTATCAAGCTGGTGAAGAAACATCAACAAACCCAATTGCATCCATATTTGCATGGACAACGGGGTTGAAATACCGCGGACGCTTTGATGGCAATGATGCTCTTATCAGGTTTGCTGACACATTGGAGCAAGCCTGTGTAAAAACTGTTGAGCAAGGAAACATGACCAAAGACTTGGCATTGTTGGTCGGGAAAGATCAGGCACATTTGACGACAAAGGCATTTATGGATAAGGTAGCCGCCACTTTAGAAACTTTGTTATAAACGGATCATTGATGATTTTAAAATCTTTTATACAGTGCCTGAGCGTTGTTGGTTTGCTGGCCTCTGCACAAGCTTACGCCGCGCCTGAAATAACTTCTATTGGGCAAATGCGCCAAGTCCGCGCTAAGTATGAAGATACTTTGGTGCATATGGCACGTGCCAATAACATCGGCTTCATCGAAATTCGTGCGGCAAATCCGCATCTTGATCCGTGGATTCCAGGTGAAGGTGCGAATGTAATTATCCCAACAATGCATATTCTTCCTGATGCCCCACACCAAGGGATTGTGATTAATCTTGCTGAGATGCGCCTTTATTATTACCAAGACCCTGAACAAGCCCCAATAAGTTTACCAATTGGTATTGGACGTGAAGGCTTGGGAACACCTAAAGGAAAAACAAAAATTGTTCGTAAAACTGAGGGTCCAACATGGCGACCAACAGCACGAATGCGTGAAGAAGACCCGAAACTCCCTGCTGTTGTTAAGGCTGGACCTGATAATCCGCTTGGCGACTACGCATTGTATTTGGGATGGCCACAATACGCCATTCATGGCACCAATAAGCCTTATGGAATTGGACGACGCGTAAGTTCTGGCTGTATTCGTATGTACCCAGAAGGCATTGAGCGCCTTTACAGCCGTGTTCCTGTCGGAACTGTTGTAAACGTGGTGGATCAGCCGATTAAAACCGCATGGGTGGATGATAAGCTTTACTTGGAAGCGCACACATCACAAAAAGATTCTCTCACCATGGAGAAGGATGGAAAACTTCCAGACTATGAAGTCTCTGAAAAAGATATATCCAATATCATGGAAGTAGCGGGCAAGGATGCCAAAGAGATTAACTGGGATGCTATTCATGAGACGCTCCGTAAGCGCCATGGTTATCCAGTTGTCATCGCAAAGCGTGATACATCTATTCTTCAAACAAAAATAGCACCACAGATGTCACAAGCAGGCGATATTTCGCTTAAAATGTCTAAGGCTGATGATGAACAATACGTCCCGAAGGTAGCTGTTAAGAAAACAGCAAAGAAAACCAAGACCGCGTTTTATCAAAATGACTAAGGCTTTTCGTCAGTATAAGTTAGATACTCATCACAAAATCAGAGCATAAAAAAAGCCACTCAAAGTAGAGTGGCTTTTAGAATTCTTATAAATCTTACTTCAGATTACTTCAAAACACGTGCTTCGAATACTGGAGCAGCTGTACGTACAGGAGCCGGAGCTACTGGATCAGCATGTGACGCTGTGCGCTCATGTGAATATGGTGGTTGTGTGTCTACGTATCCTGTTCCTGTGTTTCCACAAGCTGACAAAGCTACTGTAGAGCCCAAAAGACATGCTACTGCGATTACTTTTTTCATTTTATGATCCCCTTTATGGTTCATTAGTTAAAATATATTTTATCCGATATCCCCCATAAAGAGGGGTAAAAGCTCTATAGTTTTAGCATTATTCCTATGAATTTGAAGCGTTTTTTTCGATTTCTTTGATTTTTCTGATTTTGGATTTGCATAGGTGTTGCATTTTCGCAACATTATGTGGCTTGATGCGGGTACAACCACTCAAAAATTCAATTTAATTCCAGCGCGGCAAGCCTTACAAAATAAGAGTCAATTCCAGTTTTAAGAGAGCGCACGATGTTTTTTCTATAGTTAGGGTCATTGAGATTTCTTGCCTCTTTTGAATTTGACATGAAACCTGTTTCAATTAAGACAGCAGGAACATCAGGAGCTTTTAGAACGGCAAACCCTGCATGACGGTGTGGACGCTCTAGTGTTTTCACACGATGGCTTTGAAGCTCTTCTACAATAAGGTTCGCGAAAAATTTCGATTGATTGGTGGTTTCTCTTGCCACCAGATCAAGTAAGATATTTGTGACATCAGGATCTTCTGTCGATAAATCTATGCCTGCGATGATGTCGGATTTATTTTCACGCGCGGCGAGTTTCGCAGTTTGTGCATCCGAAGCTTTTTCTGACAACGTGTAAACGGACGCACCCGCCACGTGGCGATTTTCTATAGAATCCGCATGGATAGAGATAAAGAGGTCGGCATTGCGTTTCCGTGCAAATGACACGCGCTTGCGCAGTGCTATATAGCGATCATTGGTGCGTGTTAATTCAACTTTATAGCGCCCTGTTTTTCTGAGTTCTCTAGCAAGTTCTTTGGCAAGCTTCAACACCACGGTTTTTTCATAGAGCCCGCTTTTTGCAACCGCGCCTGAATCTTTTCCACCATGTCCCGCATCAATAACGATCAGTGGTTTTTCAAAAGAAGTTGATTGTTGCACTGTTCGGATAGATTGCGATGGCTTTCTCTGCGGAACAATTACGTCATATTTTGGCGTATAGCTCGCATTATAATTTGGCGTGTCTGGGTCTTTCAGAACGCGCGAAATTACCTGATCCAAAGAATTTTGGGTGTTTTGGGTGTTTGGAATGGCGTGACCAGCGGCCTTATCACTCTCTGCCAAATTTCCACCGCCCAAAGGCACACGCTTGAAATCAACAACTAAGCGATCTTTCAACCCATGTGTGGCAGGCAACCAAAAAGACTGTTCAATTTGGGTGGCGTGCTTCATATCAATCACAATGCGGGATGTGTCTTTTTCAAAAAGCCCTATGCGGATGGTCTTTACCTTGCTTAGCTTGGTTGTCTCGTCTACTTCTACATGCCAATCACCTTTAGGAACATCAATCACAATGCGGTCTGGGTTTGAAATTGCAAAGACAGATGACTTCACGCGGCGATCAAAATCAAATACCAAGCGATCTGTGTTTAAATGCTGTCCATAGCGCACCTTAATAACCGATTGCGCATAGGCTTTTGTGTCCATAACACTAACGGACAAAATACATATGGCTATAAGTAAAAATCGATAAAGCATAAATTTAATATAGTGTGAAAAATTATAATTCGAGAAAGCCTCTGACGGCGCGTTAAGCATAGCATAGGTGCATATTTCCAATCAAATTATAAATTGCGGATTACGCATGTGACACGTTCTACTTTCGTACCTTCCTCTTAATTTTGACGTGAGAGAGTTTTCGATTGAACTTTGGGCAATAACCGTCTAATGTCTTGTTTGCGACGTGTCAGATTTTAGCAAGCTCAGAAGAGCAAAACAAGAATTAAGGTTTCGCTAGTCAGACACAATAAAAAATGATGTATGAAGGTCTTTTAGGAAGATTTTCACTGATGATGCAAACACCATCATATCCAATGTGGGTTACATCTATAGAATAATAAAATATGCGGAGTGCGCCATAGGGCGACATCGTCGCAATGTCACTGACTAAGGTGCTCCGCCATAAAGGGGTTAATAATGACAAAATCAATGCTCGTGGATGCAACCCACGCAGAAGAAATGCGAACGGCTGTTGTCGATAACGGTCGTATCATGGATTTCGATTACGAAAGCAACATCAGACAACAACTTAAAGGAAGTATCTTCCTCGCAAAAGTGACCCGCGTAGAGCCTTCTCTACAAGCCTCTTTTGTAAATTTTGGTGGAGAGCGACATGGCTTTCTTCCTTTCAACGAAATTCACCCAGATTATTTCCGAATTCCTGTATCAGACAGAGAGGCAATCATAGAGGAGCAAAAAGCTTATATGGATGCTTTAGCAGCGCAAGAAGAAGCTGCGGACCTCGAAGAAGAACAAGAAGAAGCTTCTTCTGATAAAGGGAACAAAAAACAGGATAAGTCAGAAGAACCCACGAAAGAGACATCTGAAGACAAATCAGATGATAAGGCTTCTGAGAAAGCACCTGAAGAGAACGCTAAAAAAGGATCTAAAAAGACGACGGCAAAAGATGCTAAGAAAGATTCTGGAAAAGACGCTAAAAAAGAAGAAACAGCGGAAACTAAAGACACTGCTAAAGATACAGAAGATGCACCTGTTGCGACAAATGACAATCCAGAGGATGCTGAGGAAACAGAAGCTTCTGATGACACATCTAATGAAGACAACGATGACAACAAACGAAAGAACAATCGTGGACGTGGTCGCGGACGTGGTCGCGGACGTGGCAAAGGACATGGTCGCGCAGCTCTTGATTCTCGTAAAGTAGAGATTGTTGGTGGTGACATTGTTGAAGGTGAACATACACCTCGCCCATC
>JAESUK010000147.1 GCA_016763095.1 Alphaproteobacteria bacterium | reverse complement strand
CTTGAGAGTCTACCCTTAACGCGGTAAAAGAATAGCATGTTTATTATCATGTCATTTGTCCTTACGTTTGTTTTTATTCTTGCTTTTAAGAAGGTTGCCTTGAAGGTGGGGTTGGTTGACAAGCCCGGCGGGCGTAAGAAGCACGACGCTCCCGTGCCATTGATTGGTGGTGTGGCTATCTTCTCTGCATTTATGTTGCTGTGCCTTGTCTTTACACCATGGTGGGATCATTGGATGTCCTATATGGCACTTTCTATCCTTTTATATGTTGGCGTGATTGATGATGCTATTGAGGTCAATGCTAAATTTAAGTTCGCTGTTCATTTTTTGGTCGCCACGATGTTGGTTGTTGATGGTACGGTGTTGACTTCTATGGGTCACATATTTGGGAATACGGAAACAAGCTTTGGATGGTTTGCTCCTGTGTTTACGGTGTGTTGTATTGTTTATTTGATAAATGCAATCAATATGATAGATGGTGTTGACGGGCTTTCTGGTGGAATTGGTTTGGTTACTGTCCTGTTTATGTTCTTCGCGACTTTTACGCATAGCTTTGAAGCTGTTACAGAGTTAAGATTTCTTCTTGGCGCATTACTCGCGTTTCTTGTCTTTAATGTACGCCACCCTTGGCGTAAGAGTGCCTCTGTGTTTATGGGGGATGCTGGGACGATGTCGCTTGGTTTTGTGTTGGCGTGGCTTTCTATTGGTTTCTCACAAGGTCCTACGGCAGCGTTTGAGCCGATTGTCGTGGCATGGCTTCTTGCGTTGCCTATATGGGATGCATTTGGAATGCTGACAGCGCGTGTCCGGCTTGGGCAGCACCCATTTGAGCCAGATAGACGACACTTTCACCACCATTTCTTAGAAGCGGGGTTCTCGCCAAGTGTGACGACGCTACTTATCCTTATGTATTGTGTCGTATTGTGTTCAATTGGCGTGTTCTTGCCGAAGTACGGTGTTCCAACATGGGGTTTAACGGGGGCTTGGATTGTGATGTGGGGTGTTCACACGCAATTGAGCTATAAGCCAGAAGGCTTTATCAGGCTTTTAAAATCCGCGCGCAAAATGCGTCAAAAGTCTTAAAGAAGGCATCTCTTAGATCATCTGTTTCCATCATAATCTCGTGGCGTGCCTTTGGATATGTCTCGTGTGTGGCACTTTCGATGGCATCAAAAAACTTACGCGATGACTTGTTGTTCACGAGGAGGTCTCTTCCCGCAAAGATAGCATGTATTGGTGTTTTTATATGTGCTGTGTCCGCGTTACGTAGGTTTCGACAAGATATTTCTGTCTCATTTAGCCAGCCAATTGTTGGGGAACCTATTTTTAAGATGGGATTGTCCGCACACCACACATCAAAAATGTTACCACGGATAAGGTCATGAGAGAGCGCCTTTTTTTCATGTGTACTGCGGGGGTTCCAATTGTCCCCAAGTGGAACGTAATCGCGGTGATATGTTGTGCCCAATGTTTTGAGAAGGGGAATGGATACCATATCGGGAAAGTAGGACATGGCACGTACTCTTGTGAGTGGTGCACAGAAGAATGCGCCTGCTATAATGTTGGGTCGGCGTAGTAAGCTGTGCAATCCTATATGTCCGCCCATAGAGTGTGCGAGCATGATACACAGTAAATCCGATCCGTATTGTTTTTCAATCCTAGGTAGGATGTGGTTGTCCATGAGGTCAAAGTAATCATCGACATCATCTTGGTATGTTCCAATATGGCGTTTATGTGGGTTTGCGAGGTAGCGATCGGACATGCCTTGCCCCATCCAGTCGTGGATCGATATTGCATAGCCTTTTTTAAGAAGGTCATTGATGACCTCGAAATATTTTTCACAAAACTCGTTTAAGCCAACATTGATACAGACAAGGGCTTTGACCTTTTTGGGGAAGATGTATCCATAACGAATGGTGCGCCCACGTTTGTTTTCGAAGGTATCTTGGGTCCATCCATCAGGTGTTTGAAATCGTTTTTCCATGTTTTTTAATGAGATGTTGATAGTGTTACTCTAAAGCCTTTAGAATGTTCTCTGTCATCTTTTTTGCATCACCCAAAAGCATTAGTGTGTTGTCTTCGTAGAAGAGGGGGTTATCAATTCCCGCATATCCTGATCCCAGTGAACGTTTCACAAAAAGAACAGTTTTGGCGTTTTCAACATCAAGTACAGGCATTCCGTAGATTGGTGATGTTGGGTCGTTTTTAGCCGATGGGTTTGTGATGTCGTTTGCACCAATCACATAGGCAACATCAGCTTGTGAGAAATCACGGTTGATGTCTTCTTGTTCAAACACTTCGTCGTAAGGAACGTTTGCTTCGGCCAAGAGGACATTCATGTGCCCTGGCATACGACCAGCAACAGGGTGAATGGCGTATTTAACATCGACACCTTCTTTTTTAAGAAGATCACCTAGTTCGCGCAATACATGTTGTGCTTGGGCAACTGCCATTCCGTAACCCGGAACAATGATAACCTTTGATGCAGATTTCATAATGAAGGCGGCATCTTCGGCAGAACCAATTTTTGCATTTCTATCGCCAAGATCTTGCGCATCAGCAGAGGAAGCTTCTCCGCCAAATCCACCGAGAATAACGTTGAGAAACGAGCGGTTCATGCCTTTGCACATAATGTAAGATAGGATGGCTCCAGAGGCTCCTACGAGCGCGCCTGTGACGATGAGAAGGTTGTTTTGTAGCGTGAATCCGATTCCTGCGGCTGCCCACCCAGAATAAGAGTTTAGCATTGATACAATCACGGGCATATCTGCACCGCCAATTGGGATGATTAAAAGAACCCCAAGGAGGAGGGCGATTGCAACAATGGCCCAGAAGAAAAAGGCACTTTGTGTTAGGCAGAAGAGAATGATCAAGATGAACATTGCAAGCCCAAGACCTGCATTGATCTTATGCTGGTTCGTAAAGCTAACAGGCTTTCCTGAGATTGTTCCCTGTAGTTTGCCCCATGCGATAATTGATCCTGTGAAAGTTACCGCACCAATGGTTGCACCGAGTGCCATTTCAAGGAGGCTTCCTGCGCTTAGAATACCGTTAACACCAATGCCGTACGCATCAGGGTTGATGAAAGCTGCGCTTGCAACAAAGACAGCGGCAAGACCAACGAGGGAGTGAAAGGCTGCCATAAGCTCTGGCAATGATGTCATCTCGATCTTTTTTGCGATTATGGCACCGATGGCACCCCCACCTGCGATACCGCAGAAGATAATGAAGTAAGAAGAAACACTGTCCATCATAAGTGTTGTGACGATGGCCAAAATCATCCCACCGATGGCGAAGTTTACGCCTTTTTGTGCTGTTTCAGGATGAGATAATCCGCGCAGTGCGAGGATAAAGCAAATGGATGCGATGAGATAGGCGAAGCCTGTAAAACCTGTCATTTTGAATTATCCCTTTTTCTTAAACATGTGAAGCATGCGTTTTGTAATG
>JAESUK010000146.1 GCA_016763095.1 Alphaproteobacteria bacterium | reverse complement strand
GCGCTAATTGGATCGGATGACATAACCTAGACCTTCTAAAATGGGTACGGGATTAATACACGGTACTTTCCAGCCACCGGGCGGCATGATTTCAAAATGATAATGCTGTGTAATGCCTTCAAAAATTGTAGTCAGTCCTTGGGATGATCCGATGATTTGACCTCGTTCCACAACGTCATCAACATCGACCAGGGGAGCCGTATACAGATAACGCCAACGATCACCATTAGCGCTAAGAATTTCAATAAGGCGTAGATGTTTACGGTCCTTATATTTATTTTTGTAGCATTGACCAAGGCGTACAACCTTGCCCGACTGCAGCGCGCATACCGCTTCATTAGCATGGCATACAATATCAATCCCCTGATGTTTATAGTCACCACGAGGGGCGTGGAAAAACCCACCCCCTTGTGCATCCCAACCACGAACAACGAGAACGTTATTCATGACTTAACATACCAATCAGTTGCAGGTGTGGTGATTGTTCTTGTTGATTTGAGTACGACATTATTAGTGGTATCAGCCAACCAGACAGTATTATCGCCATCGTTTATCGCTATTCTATCAACGAATACTGATGATAATTCCTTTTGATTAATGAATCGTTCAGTGCCAAGGGATGAGCGCCAAAATATTGAATCACCGGTTGAGTCCGATACGAGCAAGTCATTGTTATTACGGTCAACAGCGATACCGACTAGCTGCGTGCCCGCAAAGTTTATGTGTTGTATTTGTCTGAATCGACCAACACCGCCCGTCAACACATATAGTTGATCAGTTTGGTGAGTGGTGTTAGATGTAGGGGTAACTATGTCAACAACAAACACGTCATCATTGCCGGAGTTGACCCCGATACGTCGCGCCCTATCACCAGGGTAACTACCTGTAGCGCTGTATGTAGTCGTACCCATTGGAAGCTTATACACAATGGATGAGTCACCCGCCGCCGAACTAATTAACCACAGGTCTTGAGTATTTTGGTTAAACGCCATATCTATCAAATTGGTATCGGGGTATGTACCGTGCGCCGAAAATGTACCCGTACCACCAACCAATTTGTATACAACATTGGCAACCGTATCAATGGCCCATACGTCACCACTAGTCTCATCAACTGCTACTGCAGCTACAGAACCACCAGGGTATGACCCGATTGCATTCCATGTGCCAGAACCACCCGTAAGTTTATAAACCGTTGCACCACTTGAATCTGTAGCAAACACATCATTATTAACAGCGTTCACCGCCACACCTGTGACCAATGATCCGGGGTATGTACCCACCGCGACAAAATCTGAATAAGCGTAAACCGGTTGTATAAGCGGTGGAATATTCGCAAGGACAAAACCACGTGAAATCATCCCCGCGTTATCCGCTGATGCAGCATGATCCCCGGAAGCGTATCCGGGCTTGGCATTAATCAATGCAATAAGCTGGTCAAAATATTGACTTGCGCCAACAGCGTCAACGGATCCATCAGCGGCTACAGTGGTCACACCTAGCGGGGCATAACCGTCAAGCAGTGAACTCATGAATCCATCCCAATCATTAGCCCATGCTTGATCACTGAATGATCCATCTTGTGACGTAGGAGACGTTCTATTTTGAAACGGACCTTGTGGGTGTCCTGCAGTAGGAGTACCCCAGCGGTTCAAGTATGGACCGTGTGTATTACGTTGTAATGACATGTTTAATACCCTGTTAGCTTAGTTTTAAAATTTCTTCGTCGTCGCCACTGTTTGACAAGTATACCGCACCCGTCCCGTAATCAACTGCAATACCACCCGGTGTCTCAATGCTTTGCGGTACCGGTTGAAGGTTGTAGACAGTGGTGCCACCCGGTAATTTATAAACGGTTCCATCAAATCCATCTAATACCCAAATATCACTATTAACTTCATTGATTTGTATATCCTGTATTCCGCCGCCCGGATAGGTTCCGACTGCAGTATACGTTGTACCTATAAGCCTATAGACGATATTAGCATCCGCGTCACCAATCCACACATGACCCGTTACAGGATCAACAGTTATACCGTTTGGCGCGGTACCCGGATACGTTCCGATTGCTGTATATGTGGTGCCCACAAGTTTATAGATAACATCGTCAATAGTATCCGCTATCCATACTTCGCCATTGGTAGGGTTAACGGCTATGGGTCCGGGTTGCGTTCCGGGGTAGGTTCCGATTTGCACATAAGAACCGGCGCCGCCAGTTAGCTTATTGATGAATGGCCCTAAGCCGTCATGGTCGGTAATCCATACATCACTATTGGACGAATTGACCGCGATAAATTGCGGGTCGAAATCGGTGTACGTTCCTATTTGCACATAAGAACATGATCCGGATGTTTTCTTGTAAATGTCATTACCTGCTAAATCAATAACCCATACATCACTGTTTGAACCATTGACAGCAATGCCACCCGGTTGACCCGCCGACCATATGCCTTGTGGTAGCCACACCGCTTGACCCTGCGCCACGCCGGGTGACTTATAAACACCTTTGTCAAATGCATCAATGTCTAACGCCCATAAATCACCGTTGGATTGATCAACAGCTAAGCTTGTGAAGTTTGGTGCGTTTGCTAATTCTGCGGCTATAACAAAATTACATTCACTGTGTTTCAACACGTATAGCCTATTGTTTTGGTTATCAAGAACCCATACATCACTGTTTGAACTATCCACCGCAATGACTCCACCACCACCAGGGTATGCACCGGTTGCAACGTAAGTTGTGGAACCATCAGCCAACTTATAAACAACATCAGATGTGGTATCAATAATCCATAGCGCCCCGGTTGTCGAATCAACATCAAGGCTACCAGGGCTTGAATCTGGATAGGTTCCAATCTCGGTGAATGCACCAACACCGCCTGCTGATTTGTAAACCTCACCGGTAATATCAGAAACCCATACGTCCTTACTATCCGCGTTCACTGCTATTGCAGTAGGGTTGTTATTGGGGTACAAGCCAAATGCAACCCACGCACCAACGCCACCCACTTGCCTATACGCTTTATCTTGTATTGCATCAACCGCGTACACATCACCGTTGGCTTGATCAATCGCTAAATCTTGAACTGAACCACTACCCGCTGATGGACTTGTTGAGAACGGTAGCTCACCGGCGGTTAATTTAAACACTAAGTCTACGAGTTGATCGTTAAGCAACACATCACCATTGTTGCTATTTACAGCAATACCCAAAGGTGAACCGCCACCCGCCGCAATATAGTCACCAACTACAGAAAACACACCAAGGTTGTTATGTTCGAATACAACGCTACCTATTGCAGACATGATTGCATCAGCACCACTTGTATTAATCGTTCCGACTATATCCAAAACGTGACCAAGATAACCAACGCATTGAGGACGCGGTACAAAATTAGCGCTGGCAAGTAGTGATACTTCCGTTGCAGTTAATGAACCAGATAGAACAAGGCTAAATGTCATATCTTCGTTATCAATAAGTTTTTCAACTTTGGCGTTACTTAACGTGGTGTTCACCGCCGTCATGATTTCGTCAATAGTGGCGCTGGTATTGTTGCGTTGAATTTTAGATTTGAGAAACGGCCTATACTCTTCATCCGTCAACGTCACTGAATTGGTAAACGTAAGCCCGCCAAATTCTGCGAGAACTTCGTCACCAAATTCGACGTCTGTGTCTCCGAACTCCTCCGGGTCAACCGATACAGGAAATGCCACTACTCGACTCTGAACCACAACACGACCGATGATATTTAGCTGCTCTTCTACGTTGGTATCAATGTCATAACTTTTGGCTATGTCTCCGAACATTTTTTGCAAGTTAGATTCAGCAATGGTCGGTACGATGTTGTACCATTTTACATTCTTTGGCTTGGTTCGATATTCAGCATATACCCGTGGACCGGGAACGGATGAAATGACTTCAATGGTACCCACTGCAGACATAGTTGCATCAGCACCACTTGTATTAATCGTTCCGGTGTTCGCCATTATACGATACTCACTATAATATTTTCGTCTAACCAATTGGATAGCGTATCAAAATCAATTGACACAATGGATGACACACCGTTAACCGTGGTGGATGTTATATAGCTACCGCCTAATGCACCAATGACGCTGTTGATGGGGGTGTACAATCGACTCACCGCCACATCTTCGCCAATGTCAAAACCCGTGGTATTAAATCCAGCATCACCAACAAGCAACGTACCTATTGCGTATTCAATTATTGCATCCTTTACATCTTGTTCAGTGCTGGCAACGAGTGAGCCATCATTGATAATGTTCACCACAACCGCTACATCGTCCAAGGTAGGGCGACCGAACGTAATGTCCTTATCATTGGTTGGATGCACTGATGAAACAACGTTAACCACAACCGGTACACCTGCACCGAATAGCCCACCACCGGGGTTCTTTTTAATAAAGATAGCTTTCGCTACATCTTCATCAGTTCCACCCTGTACGATGATTGCCATGCTGTGACCGGGTACGCCGTTGGTATCAGTAAAGCTTGTGAAATTCTCGTATACAGCAAACAGGCCAACACCGTCAATGTTTCCAATTGATCCAAGCATTGAGTCAATCATATTGTTACCCGGTGCACCCACCGTGATAGACCGTCGCAGTCTGAATTCTGGATTGGTTTCTACATTCGTTCCGGGTTGAGCAACGGTGTTATTGGTGACAGTTTGCCAACCACCCACGGTGTCAATGATTTCGGTAAGTGTGCCTATGTCTGCTTGAGTGGATCCGTTGACCAATGCTTGTGCCGATACTGCAGCAACACCGCCAACAATGGTGACCTGTGATAATGTTTCCCAAACAGTTCCATCAATGCCAGAGCCAACCTGCTTACCTGCAGCAATTATTGTACCGTTAACACCTCCAAGGGTGAGCGCAACCGTACTCGGTGAACCTTGATCACGTTTGGAATTGGTTAATGATCCAATAATGTCTAACTCTAAATCTTTGGCTTTGCCCGGATCCTTTGAGTTATAAGCGGTCTGACCAAGCTCATCAAAAGTTACGAATGTTTCAGCATCAGCGGCAAGCTTTAAACCATCGGGTACTGATGGGTCCAAATTCCAATCACTATCAATGCTTAAATATAACGCCTTCTCTTTTTCGAAATATTCGTTTTCAGTGGTACCTTTGAAGCCACTCGGTAATATATCACCCATTGTTAAAACTCCTCATTTATACCAAATGTAACTTGACCGAATG
>JAESUK010000145.1 GCA_016763095.1 Alphaproteobacteria bacterium | reverse complement strand
TGAGGCCCAACACACAGATCAATAAAATCTGTTTCTTCTTGGGTGTAAATTTGGAATGCGTCGCCCTCTGTGCGTTCTATAATATCAACTTTGTATGGTTCGTTGCACTCAGCGAAGAGTTTTTGTGCTTCTGCTTTTGATAGAATCTTTTTTGTGATTTTATTTCCAGCGCCAAGAATTCTGCGCATTTCTTTTTCGATTGCGCCTAGATCATCGGATGAGATTTCTTTTTCGAAAGCGACATCATAGTAAAACCCATTTTCAATTGTTGGACCAATTGCCAATTTTGCGGATGGATATAGATTTTTTACTGCGCGGGCTAAAACTTGCGCCGTTAATGTGTGGCGCATAATTTCAAGACCAGCATCGTCCTTTATTGTGATAATACCGATGTCACCGTTTTCGTTCAGTGGATCACATAGGTCTTTTTGTTGACCATTAAATGTGATTGCTATCGCTGCTTTTGAGAGAGATTTAGAGATGCTTTCAGCAATGTCAAAGCCTGTGGTGCCCGTCGTATAATCACGCGCGTTTCCATCTGGAAATGTAACTGTAATCATATCTTGTTGCGGGGCTGTATTTGTCATGGTCGTCCTCTAAATTTTCTTATTTGTTTAAAGGACAAGTAAAGCCATATAGGAGGTGAGAAATCAAGCGATTTTGCTATGACGTTGTGCTGTGATTGTTGGTATTGCGTTGGATTGTAGTGGTTGTGTTTCGGTTGGATTGTAGTGGTCGAACGTTGCTGCGCCAAATGTAAGTGCTAGTCCGCCAATAGCGCCAATAGCAAAAGGCTTTGCTTTTATTTTACAGTCTTTGCCAGATATAAAAGAGACGAGTGGCGCGGCTACTGTTGTTGGCACGGCTAAGGTTAACAAAAAGGAGAGGCTACCTCCGAGAGAGGCATCATTTATAAGAGCGGTAACGGTAGAAATAGCTACGACAGTGCTCGCGCCGAATATGTTTGATACAATGTTACTATTTTTTCTTACTTCTGTTTCTTCGATCATTTTACTGCCCTTTGACATATTTTATTTTGGAGAGTTTTATAGGATGCCCCTCTTTTTATGTCAACACATTATTTCGGTGTGCCTTTGGTAGTCGAATACTCGAAATGGAGCGGTTTATCGGGGTTGATTCGATCATAGATTGAATGCGCAGCTTGGGCGCATTCGGCAAATCCTGTTAGAATAAGCTTTAATTTATGCGGGTATGTGGCGATATCGCCAACGGCGTACACACCTGAAAGGCTTGTTTCAGATGTCTCTTGGTTTATACGAAGCTCTTTCTTTTCGATGTCTATGCCCCATTCAGAGATTGCACCCAGAGATGTTGCCAAGCCAAAGAAGCATAAAAGTGCGTCTGCGTTTAGGTCTACCGTTTCTCCGTCAAGGTCGGCAACGGTAACTGTTTCAACTTGTCCATTTTGTCCTGCGATGGATTTAAGTTGGTATGGTGTTTGGAGCGTTATTTTTTCAGCATCTGCAAGAGCATGAAGTTTGGAGACGCTGTCTGGTGCGCCCCTGAATTTTTCACGACGATGCACGATGGTAACTGATTTTGCTATTGGCTCCAGCGCGATTGTCCAATCAAGGGCGCTATCTCCGCCTCCTGCGATGATAACATTCTTGTCGCGGAATTGTTCCTTGTTGCGGATAGCATAGAAAACGGATGTGCCTTCAAAGTTTTCTAATCCTTCGATTGGTGGACGGTTTGGTCCAAATGCTCCTGCACCCCCTGCGATGATGACAGCGCGGGCTTGGATTTGTGTGCCCTTTGACGTTGTAAGTGTAAATGTTCCGTCTTTTTCTGTGAGGCTGTCGACGGATTGACCGAGGTGATATGTAGGCTTGTAAGGTGCGGATTGTTTTTCCAAGTTTGCTATAAGATCTCCTGCGCGTACATTTGGAAGTCCGGCAATATCGTATATTGGTTTTTCTGGATAGAGTGCGGTGCATTGTCCACCGATCTCTTCAAGGGCATCTATCACATGGCAGTTTAGTCCAACCATTCCACATTCAAAAATGGCGAAAAGCCCAACTGGTCCCGCCCCGATAATTGCTACGTCTGTATTATATTGTTTTGTCATGTATTTTGTTTATAACGTTATTCTATGACGAGCAAGATTTATCACTCAAATTCTGAAAGTGCGACTATAAAAACCGCCACTGATTTCGCCAAGACTTTGGTTAATGGGGACATTGTTTGTTTTTACGGTAATCTTGGTGCAGGCAAGTCTGTGTTTGCGCGCGCCGTTATTCGGGCGCTTTGCAAGGATATAGAGCTTGTTGTGCCAAGCCCAACATTTACCCTTGTTCAAATGTATGATGCGCCAGATTACCCCGTGTGGCATTTTGACCTTTATCGTTTGGAAGACGAGCAAGAGATCTATGAAATTGGCTGGGAAGAAGCTCTTGGTGACGGGATCGTTTTGGTTGAGTGGCCAGCGCGTTTAGGCGCATTGATGCCAAAGAAAACCAAGAATGTACGTATCAAAATTGAGGTGGGTGAAGATGACCGCCGTGTGATCGCTATAGACGGATAAGGTGATCTCACATAGACTGTCAGAGACTATTCGGGCACGAGTTCTATATAAAGGGGTTGATTATGATTTCTAAAAAAATTCTCTCTTTCTGCGTTTTACCAATTATCTTATTCTTATCAGGATGTGGTCCATCGGACCAAGAAATGAACACCAAGCTTGTAAAGGGCTGTGAGGCGGCTGTTCAACATATCCTTAAATTCATAGACAGTGATTATAGCTATACGAGCCTTATCGACTCAAAATTTGAACACGATAGATCAAATAAAATGGTTGATGTTATATTGCATGCAAATGTAATGTACCGAGAATTTTCTGAGGAAGAACAAAGTTTTAGATGTGTATTTGAGGAAGCTAAAAATATTTTAAGCTATCGCGTAACAATTGATTATGTTGAAGCGGAAGATGAGAAATATGGGCGTGTAAATAACAGCCTTATTAACTTACGTATCCCAGAATTTTCTGCACTTGATGAAGTTGTCCGCCAAGCCACGAGATAAGGTTATATTTTCTTGAAAAGAAGCGTATGCCACTCATCTATGGTCTTGGTGTCCACATGTGTGAAGGCGTGGCTTTCATAGAGTACCTTAATGCTCTGTGCCTCTGCTTCGATCATTCCCGATAAAAGAAGATATGTGCCTGAGCTTGATATTTTTGCAATGTCCCCTGCCATCTTACGCAGTGGATTTGGTAGGATATTGGCGATCACGAGGTCATAGGGCGCATATTTTTGTATTGCATCATTTTCAAACCCATCGGCATGGATTAGGTCTATGTTTTCTGCGCAGTCATTGAGTTCTAATTGTTCTTGAGCTGTTGTTATAGAGTCTGCACAGATATCTGTGGCAACCCCTTTTGCTGCGGTCCATTTTTTTGTGGCGGCGATGCTTAATATGGCGGAACCTGTCCCTATGTCTAAATACGTACTTGGTGAAAATCCATCATTATAAAGTGCGTCTATCAGTTCTAAACAGCCATGTGTTGTCCCGTGTGTTCCAGAACCAAAAGCGCGTGGCGTATTAATTTTAATACTGGTTAGATGCTCTGGAATTTTATGGTCATGGTGTATGCCGTGAATAAAGAATGATCCAATGGTTATTGGCGTGTGTTGGTCATATTCATGATCGAGCCAGTTGCGGTCTTCAATGTCTTCACAGGTTAGTTTTGGGGCTTGTGTAAGATTTTTCCAGAGACCGATTTCAATTAAATCTTTTAGGTTTAGATCAAGATGATCAAGGTTTGGTTTATGGTTGAGAAGCCATGTGAGAGTCTGACCTTGTTTTGGGTCAGGCGCATCGACAAGGCTCATGCTTGTCAGGTGTGCATTGTTTGGAATAATGTTTGAGAGCGTGTCTAGATCATTATCACAAAAAAAACGGCTCGATAAAATTAATCGAACCGCATAATATTTATTTACTGAATGTGATGACAATTATTTGTCGTCATCTTCAAGAGTTGCATCGACGTCATCATCATTAAGATCAACGTCATCGACGTCTTCTCCGATTTCTTTTAATGCTTCAAGATCTTGGTCTGTCTCATCTTCGTTGTCATCTTCAGCATCTTCAGCATCTTCAGCTTTTTTCGCTTCCTCAGCTTTTTTCGCTTCCTCAGCTTCAGCTGCGAGCACTTTTGCTTCGGCGGCTTGAGCAGCTTTGTCTTTGTCCTTGGCTGTTGCTAGGTCTCCAGTGTATTCTGCTTCACAATTTGGACATGCGATTGGACGTTTGTTGAAGTCATAAAAGCGTGTACTACATGAAAGACATATTCTTTTTAATCCGCGAGGATCTTCTGATGTTGCTGCGGCCATTTTTGCCATGATTTTAATCTCCTAAAATCTAAATTATTCCTAAACATCATCAATTGCCCGATTTTTGGGCGCGTGTCAACCAAATTGAACCTCTTTTATGGCGTATGCGCTTAACTAGGGATAGACCGCTAGGGTATTTGCTATTACAATGTGATTTGAATTTTTTTAATCACTTTACGGAGTTTTCCTCATGCACAAACCTGTCGTCCTTTGCGGATTTAAGAGATCACCAATGCACTTTGCGAATAAGGGTGCTTTAGCGAAAGTACGCCCCGATGATATGGCGGCGGCTGTTATCAAGGCCGTTATTGACGAGACGGGTGTTAATCCAGAACATATCGAAGATGTTTTGATGGGGTGTGCGTTTCCTGAGGCGGAGCAAGGCTTTAACCTCGCAAAGATTGTAGCACAAATAATTGGGCTTCCAGATTCAGTTGCGGGGGCTACGGTTAATCGTTTTTGTGGTTCATCTATGACAACCATTCAAATGGCAGCGGGATATATTCAAATGGGTGCTGGTGACGTATTCATTGCGGCGGGTGTTGAGTCTATGTCTCGTATCCCAATGGGTGGTTTTAACCCAATGCCTAATCCAGAATTGGCGAAAAGTTTTCCTGATGCTTACATGAGCATGGGGATTACAGCTGAAAACCTAGCAAACAAATATAAGATTTCTCGCGAAGACCAAGACAAGTTCGCAATGGGTTCTCATCATAAAGCGGCGCATGCGGCAAAAAATGGTTTGTTTGATGCAGAGATGGTTGCGATTGGTGATGTGACGGCAGACGGAACAATTCGCCCAGATTCAAATCTTGAGAAACTTGGAACGCTTAACCCTTGTTTTGATAAGGATGGAAGTGTAACGGCTGCGACATCTTCTCCGCTAACGGATGGATCGGCGGCGGTGATTGTTGCCTCTGAAGAGTACGCAGACAAACATGGTTTACCAAAGCTTGTACGTATTAAGTCAGTTGCGGTTGCAGGATGTAAGGCAGACATCATGGGCATTGGTCCAGTACCAGCGTCCATGAAAGCATTGGAGCGTGCAGGTGTTGAGCTTAAAGACATTGATTTATTTGAGTTGAATGAAGCATTTGCGGCGCAGTCTCTCTCGGTCATTAAAGAAATGGGTATTGATGAGAGCAAAGTAAATATTGATGGTGGCGCGATTGCGTTGGGTCATCCACTTGGAACATCGGGTGCGCGTATTACAGGGAAGCTTGCGAGCCTAATGGTACGTGAGAAGAAAAAACTTGGTCTTGCCACAATGTGTATTGGTGGCGGACAAGGTGTAGCAACTGTGTTGGAAAGCATATAGATGAACGCTAAAGACCTTGATGAGATAAAGCAACGGAACGCTCGCGTTGAAGCGGACAAAGCGTGGGAGACATCTTGGACACGCCGTACGCTGATTACTGCGGGTACATATATTATCGTTAGTCTTTATTTGTTAGTATTGGGTGTTGAGAATAATTGGCTTCACGCGCTTGTACCAACGGGAGGATTTCTTCTCTCAACATTGTCTTTGCCAATTGTTAAAAATATGTGGTTGAAGTCACTTTATAAAAAGGAACAAAATTCATGACTATCAATAAAGTTGCAGTCATCGGTGCGGGATTAATGGGAAGCGGTATCGCTGCTCAGATCGCAAACTCTGGAACGCAGGTCGTTCTTCTTGATATTGTGCCTCCTAAGTTGGAAGATTTTGGTGGAAATAGAAATGCATTTGCAGAAGGTGCAGTTCAAAAACTTTTGAAAGCTGAGCCAGCGGCGTTCATGACGAAACGTGCGGCGAAGTTGATTATAACGGGAAACATGGATGATGATCTCGAGTTGCTCGGGGATTGCGATTGGATTGTTGAAGTTGTTCTTGAGGATTTGAACATTAAACATGCAACATACGAGAAAATTTCAAAACACCGTAAGAAGGGTGCAATCGTATCGTCTAATACGTCGACAATCCCTTTAAATATTTTGGTTGAGCCATTTGATAAGGAGTTCCAAGAACATTTTGTGATTACCCATTTCTTTAACCCACCACGTTATATGCGTTTGATGGAATT
>JAESUK010000144.1 GCA_016763095.1 Alphaproteobacteria bacterium | reverse complement strand
GCAGGGTCAGTCAAGTCATCAGCAGGAACGTAAACGGCCTGAACGGATGTAATTGATCCTTTGTTTGTTGATGTAATACGTTCTTGTAGTGCACCCATGTCAGTTGCAAGTGTTGGTTGATATCCAACAGTAGACGGCATACGACCAAGAAGCGCAGACACTTCAGCACCAGCTTGTGTGAAACGGAACACGTTATCCATAAAGAAGAGAACGTCTTGTCCTTCTTCATCACGGAAGTATTCAGCCATTGTCAAACCTGACAAAGCAACACGTGCACGTGCACCAGGAGGCTCATTCATTTGTCCGTAAACAAGAGCCGCTTTTGATTTTACGCTGTCACCAGGAACAATAACTCCTGATTCAATCATTTCGTGGTAAAGGTCATTTCCTTCACGTGTACGCTCTCCAACACCAGCAAACACAGATACACCACCGTGACCTTTTGCAATGTTGTTGATCAATTCCATGATTGTCACTGTTTTACCAACACCAGCACCACCGAATAGACCAATTTTACCACCTTTTGAATATGGGCAGAGAAGGTCAACAACTTTAATACCTGTCATAAGCTGTTCAGTTTCTGTTGCTTGATCCGCAAATGCAGGCGCTTTACGATGAATGCCCCATCTTACTTCTCCTTTAATTTCTTCACCATCATCAATCGTGTTTCCGATCACGTCAAAGATACGTCCTTTTGTAATTTCACCAACGGGCACTGTGATTGTGTCACCAGTATCTGTAACGGCTTGTCCACGAACCATACCTTCGGTTGCGTCCATAGCGATACAACGTACAACATTTTCACCAAGATGCTGAGCAACTTCCATGATAAGAGGCTTGCCATTATTCTCTGTTTCTATCGCATTCAAAATCGCAGGAACATTTCCTTCCCCGAACTGAACGTCTACAACGGCACCGAGTACCTGTTGAATTACGCCTGTTGCTTTTTTCTTTGTTGCCATTTTCTTCTCTTTCTTCTGTCTAAAACTTTAAACTGCTTCCGCACCTGAAATAATTTCAATCAATTCTTTTGTAATATGCGCCTGACGTGCACGGTTATATTGCAACGAAAGATCATTGATCTTATCGCCTGCATTACGTGTTGCACTGTCCATCGCTGTCATTCTTGCCGCTTGTTCACCCGCAGAACTATCAAGCAATGCTCCAAAAATTTGAACACCAATATTTTTAGGAAGTAATTGCCCCAAAATAATTGCTTCTTCTGGTTCAAAATCATAAGGAGATTTATGTCCCTCTGACGCTTCTTCTGCTTCATTATCATTGCTGATATCTGCTGCGAAGGGAATAAGCTGTTGTGATTTTGGACGTTGTGTCAAAACGGAATGAAATTCGTTATACATCAAAGTACAAACATCAAATTTCTCGCTATCAAACTCTGATAATACCAACTGAGCAACCTTTTCGGCATCCTCATAATTTGTAAATTTTTGTCCAGTGATCCCTGTGAAGCTATCAATAATTTGTGACGCAAGCGTTCTTTTCAGTAAGTCCCGCGCTTTGCGACCTGCACAGACGATTTTCACAGTCTTGCCTTCCGCTTCTAAACGCGCAATTTCTTTCAAAACAAAACGGAGAAGGTTTCCATTAAACCCACCACACAAGCCACGGTCAGAACTCACTACCACCAAAAGGTGACGCTTATCAGAGCCTGTCCCAGCCAAAAGCTTAGGACCAGAACCCGGTGTTATACCACCTGCAACACGCGCGAGCATTCCCGCCATTGCTTGCGCATATGGTTGACTTGCTTCTGCTTGATCTTGGGCTTTTTTGAGTTTCGCAGCGGCAACCATCTTCATCGCCGAAGTAATCTTCTTCGTCGATTTAACAGATACAATACGGTCTCTTAAGTCTCTTAAACTTGGCATCTTAGCCCCTTATTATGCAGCTTTTTCTAGCGTTTTTGTAAAACTTGATGTGAACTTGCCCAAGAAACTATCTATATTCTTTTCTAAGTCCTTATCTAACTTCTTCTGCGTACGAATAGCATCAAGGATCGCTGTTTGGTTTGCGCGAAGATCATCAAGCATACGTGCTTCATATTCATTCACCATATCGACAGGAACAGTATCCAAAAACCCGTGCGTTCCAGCATAGATTATGACAACTTGCTCTTCAACAGGTAGTGGTGAGTATTGTGGTTGCTTCAAAAGCTGTGTCAAACGTGCGCCACGCGCAAGAAGCTTCTGTGTCGCCGCATCCAAGTCAGATGCAAACTGTGAGAACGCTTCCATTTCACGATATTGAGCAAGCTCAAGCTTAATAGAACCAGAAACTTGCTTCATAGCCTTGATCTGCGCCGCTGATCCCACACGGGACACGGACAAACCAACGGAAATCGCAGGACGAATACCTTTGTAGAACAATCCTGTTTCCAAGAATATTTGACCATCCGTGATTGAAATCACGTTTGTTGGAATATAGGCAGATACGTCACCCGCTTGTGTTTCAATAATTGGCAATGCCGTTAATGAACCGTTTCCGTGATTGTCTCCTAATTTCGCTGCACGCTCAAGAAGACGTGAGTGAATGTAGAAAACGTCCCCTGGGTATGCTTCACGTCCAGGTGGACGACGAAGTAGCAATGACATTTGACGGTAAGCAACAGCTTGCTTAGAAAGATCATCATATACGATCAAAGCATGCAGACCGTTATCGCGGAAATATTCACCCATTGCACAGCCAGTATATGGTGCAAGGTATTGCATTGGTGCGGGGTCAGATGCCGTTGCAGCAACAACAATTGAGTATTCCATCGCACCGTTTTCTTCCAACTCTTTTACAAGCTGGGCAACAGTTGAGCGTTTTTGACCAATCGCAACATAGATACAGTAAAGATGTTCTTTTTCATCTTTCGCATTATTTACGTTTTTCTGATTGATGATTGTATCAATCGCCACGGCTGTTTTACCAGTTTGACGATCACCAATAATCAATTCACGTTGTCCACGTCCGATCGGCACAAGGGCATCAATCGCTTTAATTCCAGTTTGCATTGGCTCATGCACTGATTTACGAGGCATAATACCTGGTGCTTTTACTTCAACACGGCTGAATGTTTTTGTTTTAAGAGGACCTTTTCCATCAATTGGATTTCCAAGACCATCAACAACACGACCAAGAAGTTCTTTACCCGTTGGTACTTGAACAATCTCACCCGTTCTTTTCACTGTGTCACCTTCGCCGATATCGCGGTCATCACCAAAGATCACGACCCCAACGTTATCAACTTCCAAGTTCAACGCCATGCCTTTAATTCCACCTGGGAATTCCACCATTTCACCAGCTTGAACATTATCAAGACCATGAATACGTGCGACACCATCACCAACAGAGAGAACCTGTCCGACTTCGGCAACATCGACTTCAGCGTTAAAGTTAGCAATATTGTCTTTCAATATTTTTGAAATTTCTGCGGCTTTAATTTGCATATGTTTGACCTTTTCTAGCTAGCCTTCTTAATTTGATTATTGGTACCTGACTGCGATTTCATCGCACGGGTCAAGCGTTCTAATTTCCCCTTTACGGAGTCATCAATCATCTTAGATCCAACAGTTATAACCACTCCACCAATGAGGGTTTTATCTATTTCAGAGACGATTTGAATGTTTGCGCCGAGGGCTTTATCAAGCTCAGCTTTTATCTTCTTTTCTTGTGCTGCCTTCAAAGGAAATGGTGTTGCAACGTTTACAACAGTATTTCCGAGGCGGATATCAAGTGCGACATCATATGCATTGATCATTTCCACAAGGTCGACCAAACGATTGTTCTTCGCTAAAAGCTTTAGGAAGTTTGCTGTTATTTCGTGGAATTTGGCTTTTTTAGCTAACGCATCAATTGTTTTAAGCTGATCAGCGCGTGAAACAGTTACGTCTTTTGTGAAGTCCGCAAGGACATCACTATCAGCATACATAGATTTTATTGATTCTATATCAGAGGCAACAGCCTTCTCCGCCTTCTTATCTGCGATAACATCGAGAAAGGCATTGGCATATCGACTTGCGATGGGACTAATCTGGGGTGTCATTGATGGCACGACTTATTGGTTCCTAACACGGGGTTTTATAGTTCTTTGACCGATGATGTAACATACGACAAATCATCGTGCAAGGCTTATGAGTCAAGTTTTTGAGATTATTTAGGGCAACTGAGAGGCGATATATTGGACGCTTCACGAACATGCTTTGGATGGAGATAACATCAAGACCATAGTCTTTCGTGTGTTGCCCCCGTAATTGCTCTAATTTGGGACAGCTCTTCAGAGGAAAATGCTGAGGCATAATACTCAGGAGATATGATTTTTACCCCCCACTCTTTAAACCATACTTCGCCCAATTGTTGTTCCAAGCCACAGAATGCGACCAAATGACGTATCACATCCTCTGATTCTTCACATAGATTATCGTAGCGTACGACCTCAACAGATTCGCTAAATTCAGGATCAAACATTATGTGTTTATATATGTAGTCATGTGCCATCGTCCAATAATGCGCATAAGCAAGCGCATATTCCCCTTTAGACCAGTGATCTAAAATAGTCTTCATCGCATGATCATTTCCAAAATTTATTGGTGTAAAGCCATCGCCAAATTCATAATGTTCTGTGCGCTTTGTATAGCGCTTACTGCGGGGATCATTCTTTTGTGCCTCCATGAATAACTTGTTCTGCTTCACAAGCGAGGCGATATGAGATTCAGGGTTTCGCACAGGAATAATGAACCGCGCATCGGGGAAGATGCTTTTTAGATATTTAAGGCGCGTTAGATTATAGTTATTCTTAGAGACAAACCGCGTGGCATTGTGCAGGCATAGGTTCTTCTTAATATGATCTTGATAGAAGGACTCAAACGGATGCCTTCCAATCTCTGCACCTAATATATTTTCTTTATCGGTGTTGTGTAGCCCTTCAAAGAACGACGTCCAGAGGGGTTCATCCATGGCTTCGGGGGATTGAGCATTAACCATAATGCGGTCTTTGTGCTCACGCTCAATCTTTTCAGCCTTTTGAGGCATCATCCAGCGCAATTTACGCCAAAAATAATGGGCATGCACATACGGGTAATCCCTGTATTGATGCGTACTGACATCGGGGTGTGACGCCAACACCTCAAGCAAGGTTGTGCTTCCCGCGCGCGCAAGCCCAGATATGAAAACGGGGCGTTCTATTTCTACATCCTCAATATCAAAAGACAGAAGCTTGGTCTCTAAGTTTCCAAGAGAGATTAGTGCTTTTTTTGATCCATCAAGGGGACGACCAAGAACATCCAGATATAGTGGTATTTTACTCAAAATTAGAGCCTCTTCTTTTCAGAGAAAGAATGTGTTTTAATGCGTTCAGACACTCACTTTTACAGCATTCCGTTTTTGTGGAAAGCATATTTTTAAAGGATTTTCTTTTGGGCGATAAAATCATACAGCTTATTATAGCCGTTCTTTTGTTGTTCTGTGCTTTTTTCTATGGTGGGCTTGCCACCAAATTAGAGTTATCTCCTGCTAAATACATTAACAAACCTCTTTCTGCGGCGGAAACGGTTATCTCTGCCTTTACACTCAAGACATGTAACGACAATATTCGTTGGAATGTTCCTGTGCCAGAACACACGGGAATCATGAAAAAGTCCGATTATTCCAAGGTTTTCTATACGCTCTATACATCAACACATGACACAACAGCACGCCTTATTGATCAAGATGGCACACTTTCGCATGAATGGTCTTTTAACTTTAATGACGTGTGGAGAGATCGTTCCCACATCGTTTCTCTGGCCTCGCTTAATGACTCATACTTCTATTTAAGAGATTTTTACCTTTATCCAAATGGTGACATCATCCTTATGGTCTCTGCTGGTGGTGTTACACCGTGGGGCATGGGATTAGTTAAGCTTGATAAGGACTCGAACGTTTTGTGGAAGTACACAGGCTATGTGAATAATGACTTTGAAGTTGGGAGTGACGGTATTATATACACAATTGAGCATGAGCTTCGCCCAGATAAACCCGAGAAAGTCAGAGACGTGTTCCTCCCTTTCCTTGAAGATTATATTGTTATGCTTGATCACTATGGGAACGAACATAAAAG
>JAESUK010000143.1 GCA_016763095.1 Alphaproteobacteria bacterium | reverse complement strand
ACTGGAACATGGAATTTTGTTCTCCGAGCTCAGAAAGATCCATGCCGGTAATCTCTTCTGCAACACTGAGCCTCAACAGCCCGCGCCGGTGCAACAACCTGACTCACCAGCTGGCCTTGGAACTGCTGTTATGGAGGCTATTGCCGCGTAAGACAAGAGGAGTTTATACTTCCTATTGTCGTGTACGTTTGTGATTGGTATAGTGATTTTATGATTGATTTTTCAAACCTGACTGCTTCCGAAAAAGAACTGATTGTTCGTTTACCTTACCGCGTTGGTGTGTGGATATCTGAGAGTGATGATCTTGGTGGAGAAGATGCAGATTTAATTGAGCAACAAGCTCTGATTGTCATTATTACAGCTTACGTTGAGGATTTCTGTAAAACAGAATTTGTTCAACGTGTTATGGAGCAAACTGTTGCGCATAAAGCTGAGTGGAGCTCATGGCATGAAAATATAGATACCGTTCCAGATGAATGTCGGAAGGTGATGCACTTCTTATCAGGAAAGATACCAGATAAGGAAATTATGGCGTTTAGAGCAAACCTGACTGAAATTGGGTATAGTGTTGCGATGGCGTATAGAGAGTTTGATGACGAAGCCTCTTTTACAATTCGTATCCAGACCTATCTTAGGCTATGGCTTGAGCGTGTGTCTGCGCTTATTAAGGGCGATGTTGTACAGTCCCAAGACGAGTTTTTGAATATTAGTGCAAGTGAGCGGATTGCGTTGGAGCGATTGTCTGAAGTCCTTGCGCTTGTGAAAGTACCAGAGCCAGAAATAAAACAACCTGTGAAAACTGAAGAAGTAGTTGCAGATGAAGAAACAAAAGAAGAGTAAGTCGTAGAACCATCGACCTACTTGTAAAAAATAATTACAAAAGAATAGGTAGTGTAATGGGTGATATCAGTGTGTTTGTTCCAGAAGATAAAGAATTCTTAATCGGGGTTTTTTATAAGGTTGGTGTTTGGATTAGCAATATTGATGATGACGGTGAAGAGCACGCCGATGAAGAAGAAGAGAAAGTCCTTATGACTGCTCTTGAGCATATCTCGAAGAAATACAAAAAAGTTCCTTTAATATCACAGCTTTCTGCTGAGGCAGCGCGCCAAACAGGAAACCATCAACGATGGTCTGATGCCTCCGATAATGCTGTTGAAGATGCGACTAAGGGCGCAAAATTGATTAAGCAACAAATGAATCCAGAGGATTTAAAAGCTTATAGGGAAGCGCTTCGAGAAGTGGCACGTGCGGTGGCGACAGCATTTCGTGAAGGTGAAGGGGATGATGAGCAAGGGTTTCTTTCAAAAATGAAATCTTTCTCTTCAAAGCTTGTAAACAAGGAAATGCATCTTGAACAGAATATCTCCCCTGATGAAGATACCGCGCTTATCGAGCTGTATGATTCTTTACACAGTGTTTAAAATATAATTGCTAACAATAAGGAAACACAATTTATGACAGCACAGGCGGTTGGAAAAAACTCTTTTTTATCAGGTCTTAATGCGGAGTACATCGCGCATCTTTATGCACAGTATTGTGTGAATTCAAGTAAGGTTGATGCGAGTTGGCAGACATTTTTTACAGATCTTAATGACGATGAAACAGCACTTTTAAAAGATCTGAATGGGGCAAGTTGGACGCCTGATGAAAATAAAAAGGCGCATCATGGGTTCGGGCATCAATATATAGAAGGTCAAGAAGACGCGGATATCGAGACGGATGCTCTGCCAAGTAATGTTGGGCGTTCAGGTATAGATGACAATGATGCACGTCGTATGGCCAAAGATTCAATTAAGGCTTTGATGCTCATCCGTGCATATCGAATGCGGGGGCATTTGATGGCAACGCTTGATCCTTTGGGATTGAAAGATGCTGAAGATTATCCAGAGTTAACCCCTGAGCATTATGGGTTTACAGATTCTGATTATGACCACCAGATTTTTATCAATGGTGTTTTGGGGCTTGATACGGCAACGTTACGTGAGATTTTAACGACGTTACGTGAGACTTATTGTGGGCATATTGGGGTTGAATTTTTACATTTAACAGACCCTGAGGAAAAGGGGTGGGTTCAAGAACGTATTGAAGAGCCGCATAACCAAACAGAATTTACAAATAATGGTAAGCGCGCAATTTTACAGCGTTTGACGGCGGCGGAAAGCTCAGAACAATTCCTTAATACAAAATATGTAGGGACAAAACGTTTTGGTTTGGATGGTGGTGAATCCCTTATTCCTGCGATTGAACAAATTATGAAGCGTGGTGGACAGCTTGGATTGAAAGAAATCGTTGTTGGTATGGCACATAGAGGGCGTTTGAATGTTTTGACGAATGTCTTAGGTAAATCGTTTACATCATTGTTTTCTGAGTTTCAGGGAAACCCTTCTAATCCAGAAGATGTGCAGGGGTCTGGCGATGTGAAATACCATATTGGGACATCAAGTGATCGTGATTTTGATGGCAATGTTATTCATCTATCATTGACGTCGAATCCATCACATTTGGAATGTGTGAATCCCGTTGTTGTTGGGAAGGTTCGCGCGAAGCAAGAACAACGTAATGACCATGAATCTGCGCAGGTTATGCCCTTGTTATTACACGGAGATGCCGCGTTTGCGGGGCAAGGTGTTGTTCCTGAAACATTGATGATTTCAGAGCTTCATGGATACCGTGTTGGTGGAACCATTCATATTGTGATCAATAACCAAATTGGGTTTACAACAATGCCACAATATGGGCGTTCAGGACCTTATTGTACGGATATTGCGAAGATGCTAGCTGCACCAATTTTCCATGTGAACGGAGATGATCCAGAAGCGGTTGTTCACGTTGCTCGTATTGCCACAGAATTTCGTCAGAAATTCAAAAAAGACGTTGTGATTGATATGTTTTGTTACCGTCGTCATGGGCACAATGAAGGGGATGAACCATCTTTTACACAGCCATTGATGTACAAGAAGATTAAAGCTCATGAAACAACGCGGTCTCAATATGCACGTCAATTAATTGCAGATGGAGTGATTACTGAAGAAGAGTCTCAAGAGATGATTGATGATTTTATTCAATATCTTGAGGAGTCTTTTGCTGCTACAAAAACCTATAAACCGAATAAGGCAGATTTCTTGGAAGGTGTTTGGTCGGGACTTCGTGTGGCACACGGGGAAGATCGCCGTGGGGATACTGCTGTTAAGAAAAAAGATTTGAAGCGTGTAGGGGATGCCATTACAGCTATCCCAGAAACGTTTAATGCGAATAAAAAAATTATTCGCCAAATGGGTGCCAAGAAAGAAATGCTGAAAACAGGTCAAAAGTTTGACTGGGGAACAGCAGAAGCTCTCGCCTTTGGAACATTGTTGGATGAAGGGTTTCCTATTCGCCTGTCTGGACAAGATGTTGGGCGTGGTACGTTTTCACACCGTCATGCATCGCTTTATGATCAAGAAACAGGTGAAAAATACAGTCCCCTTCAGAATATCAAAGAGGGACAGCCACGCTTTGTTGCACATGATAGTCCGTTGTCTGAATTTGCTGTTCTTGGGTTTGAGTATGGGTATTCTTTGGCAGAACCAAATTCCTTGACCCTTTGGGAAGGACAGTTTGGAGATTTTGTAAACGGAGCACAGGTTATTATTGACCAATTTATTGCTTCTGGTGAAACGAAATGGCTTCGTATGTCTGGACTTGTGATGCTTCTTCCACATGGTATGGAAGGACAAGGACCTGAGCATTCATCAGCACGTCCAGAGCGTTTCCTTCAGTTGTGTGCAGAAGACAATATGCAGGTCTGTAATTTGACAACGCCTGCGAACTATTTCCATGCTTTGCGCCGTCAAATGCATAGAGATTTTAGAAAACCACTTATTATTATGACTCCAAAATCATTACTTCGTCATAAGTTAGCTGTGTCTTCTATGGATATGTTTGCGGAGAAAAGTACGTTCCACCGTATCTTAAATGATGATGCAAAAGATACACTGAAATCGCCTGCTAAGATTAAGCGTGTGATCTTGTGTTCAGGAAAAGTTTATTACGACCTTTATGAAGAGCGTCAAAAACGTGGGATTGATAACATAGAGATATTCCGTGTTGAACAGCTCTATCCTTTTGCTCATAACAAGTTGGTTAGAGAGCTGAAGGCTTATAAAAATGCTGAATTTATTTGGTGCCAAGAAGAGCCTAAGAATCAAGGGTATTGGTCTTTTGTCGACCCATTGATTGAAGATGTCCTAATTGATGCAAAATTGAAGAATAATCGGGCGCGTTATATTGGTCGTATTGCAGGTGCTGCACCAGCAACGGGATTATTGAAGACGCACAAGTTAGAGCAAGCTGCAATTGTTGATGAGGCGTTGTCGCTTAAGTAATTTGCTCGCTTGATTTTATGAACGAAAAGAACGACATTAGTAAACAGAAATAATATTTAAAAAGGATCTAATCTTATGACACAAATTCTTGTCCCAACACTTGGCGAGTCTGTAACAGAAGCAACGGTTGCGCAGTGGCTTAAAAAAGAAGGTGAAGCTGTGCAAGCTGATGAGCCTATCCTTGAATTAGAAACAGATAAGGTGACATTAGAAGTGAATGCTCCAGCATCAGGTGTGATTGCTAAAATTACGGTTGCTGAAGGATCAAATGTAGAAGTTGGTGCTATTCTTGGTGAAATCCAAGCTGGCGCGGTTGTGATCACGCCTGTGGCAAATGATGTTAAAGAAGATAAGCCTGTAACTCCAGCAGTTGCACCGATGACACAAGCGGAAACACAAGTAAGTTCAGATGCTCCGCTTTCCCCTGCTGTTCGTAAATTGATCAATGATAATAATCTCGATGCAACACAGATATCAGGTACAGGAAAAGATGGTCGTATCACAAAGGGTGATGTCTTAGCTTCGATTGAGCAAGGTGCGAGTGTAGTTGCTGCACCAAAGCCAACCGTTGTTCCTCAAGAGGAAACGCCGTCTGCACCACGCGATACTGGTCCAAAAGAAGAACGTGTGAAAATGACACGTTTGCGTCAGACGGTTGCTAAGCGCTTGAAAGAATCACAAAATACTGCGGCGACACTTACAACGTTTAATGAAGTTGATATGACGGCTGTTATGGAGCTTCGTAAGCAGTATAAAGAAACTTTTGAGAAGAAGCATGGTGTGAAACTTGGATTTATGTCGTTCTTTGTGAAGGCTGCCGTGAATGCATTGAAAGAGTTTCCAGCTGTGAATGCAGAAATTGATGGAACGGATATCATCTATAAGAATTACTACAATGTAAGTATTGCGGTGAGCACACCACAAGGTCTTGTTGTTCCTGTGGTTCGTGATTGTGATGAGAAATCTATGGCTGAAGTTGAAGCGGAAATTATACGCCTTGGTACAAAAGCGCGTGAAGGCAAAATTTCTATGGATGACATGCAAGGAGGAACATTCACTGTTACAAATGGTGGTGTTTTTGGTTCATTGATGGCAACACCAATCTTGAATGCACCACAATCGGCAATTCTTGGTATGCACAAAGTTCAACAACGCCCAATGGTTATGCCTGATGGTTCCGTTGAAGCACGCCCAATGATGTATTTGGCACTTTCTTATGATCACCGTATTATTGATGGACGCGAAAGTGTTTCATTCCTTGTCCGTGTTAAGGAAGCATTAGAAGACCCTCAACGTCTCTTGCTTAATATCTAGTACAAAATAGGTTCATTT
>JAESUK010000142.1 GCA_016763095.1 Alphaproteobacteria bacterium | reverse complement strand
TAACCTTCTCTATCAGACTGCCTGATGGCAATGCCGTTGAGGCAGGTTGAAAGTTGAGCTTAAGAAAGCGCGCATTCATTCGTTCAATGTTGTGTAAGTTGAAAGGTCCGCTTCCATGAAGGTTAGGTTTTTATTTTTATAATTTGCTGATGCGAATTTTATTCCATTCTTATCTGAGTCAATTGCTGTTATTTTCCATTTTGGTTTTATGAGGGAGAGGGCATAGGCCATTTCGCCTTTTCCACATCCCATATCGACAATATGAGCGCCGTCATCTAATAGGATGTGAGCGCTTATAAACCACGCATCTTTAATGATTTTTATAGGGAAGTCTTTGAGAAGTTCGGCGCGTTCATCGGGAAATAGTTTATTGAGAAGCGATTTCTCTACTACTCTTTTTGATGAGGGCATAGGTGTTACTGCTCCAGCAAGCTTTCCGCGCGCTTGCATGTGACCGTCACTTAAACTAGAAACCTTTCGGTTCGCCATTTATTTTACCAATCATTCCCTCTATGGTGGACTTACCAAATCCGTCCTATACTGAAAGCAATTACTTACAGTGCTTTTATAAAAAAAGCAAGGTTATTATGTCTTCTAAATGGAGTATTTTGAAAAAATATTCAATGTATATTATGGGAAAAGTTCTTAACTTTTTGTTGCCTGCGCGGTGTATCGTGACGGGTGATATTGTTGAGTCTACCGAGATGATTTCTGCAGAGGCGTGGGCTCAACTTGATTTTTTAAGTGCGCCATTTTGTGCCAAATGTGGTGTGCCTTTTCAGGTGTTGGATAATGATGTCGAGGATGCTTTGATTTGTACGTATTGCCTTGATACTCCCCCGTTTTATGATAAGGCGCGTGCCGCGTTACGTTACGATGATGGTAGTCGAGGGTTAGTTTTGGCGTATAAGCATGGTGATAAAACACATATGGCCATCCCCTTTTCTTTATGGATGGCGAATGCAGGGCAAGAGCTATTGGATGGTGCTGATCTTATTGTTCCTGTCCCTCTTCACTGGAAGCGCCTTATTACGCGACGCTATAATCAGGCAGCTCTTTTGGCGCAATGTTTATCTAGGAAAACAAAAATTCCTGTCGATACAACAAGTTTTAAACGGACAAAATCGACTCGCCCTCAAGGTCATATGAATATGAAAGAGCGCTGTAAGAATGTTGGCTCTGCGTTTTCTGTGCCAGATGTAAATAAAAATATTTTCGAAGGAAAAAATATTGTTTTGGTTGATGATGTTTTTACAACGGGGGCGACGGCGAATGAATGTGCGAAGGTTCTTTTAGCATCTGGGGCTCGATCTGTGAATGTATTATCTGTGGCGCGAACAGTGTATATTTAGCGATTTCCTTTCCCTTAATAATCCTATATATATGGAGACATAATAAAAAAAATAGAGGAAAACTTATGGCGAAAGTAGAAGTTTATACGTGGAGTACGTGTCCATTCTGTATGAGAGCAAAAAAGCTGCTGAATCGTAAGAATGTTGAGTTTACTGAGTATGATATTACAGGTGATGAAGCAGCAAGGGCTGAGATGGTTGAGCGAACTGGTGGATCAAAATCCGTTCCTCAAATCTTTATCAATGATCAATATATAGGAGGTTGTGATGACCTTCATGAGCTTGATTATGATGGAAAATTAAACCCTTTATTACAAAGTTAAAAAAATGAAATTTGCGTGTGTTCAATTGAATAGTCGAGAGGTTATTCAAGAAAATCTATTATTTGCTGAGAAGCTAATTCGAAAAGCGGCAACAAGCGGCGCTGATGTCGTTTGTACGCCTGAGGTTACAGATCAAATGTTGGCAGATCGTTCCGAGCGTGTTGAAGAATGTCATTACCAAGCGGATCATCCTGCCATTGAATTTTTTGGCTTGTTGGCCAAAGAGCTCTCTATCACATTGATTATTGGTTCTATGATCATCAAAAGTAGGGATGATAAACTTCATAACAGAAGCTTTGTGTTTAGCCCGATGGGCGATATTCAAGCGATGTATGACAAGCTTCATTTGTGTGATACCGATTTACCCACGGGTGAACAGTATCGTGAGAGTTCATGTTATTCCGCTGGGGACAAGGCCGTTGTTACTCAGGTTGGTGATATAACTTTGGGCATGAGCATTTGCCGTGATTTAAGATATGGTGGTCTTTATCGGGCGCTTGCGCGTCAAGGGGCGTCGGTTATCGTGGTTCCATCGGCTTGGTTGGCGGCAACAGGTAAAATGCATTGGGAAGTATTACTCCGTGCGCGTGCTATTGAAACGGGGTGCTATATTGTTGCTCCTGATCAGGTTGGAGCTCATTCTGGGGGGCGTAGAACGTATGGTCACTCTATGATTGTTGATCCGTGGGGCGCCATTGTTGCAAGATCAACCAAGGATGAGCCAGATGTTATCTCTGCAGACCTTGATCTTGCTCTAGTTGTGCAAGCGCGCAAAGCAATTCCTTG
Organism: Alphaproteobacteria bacterium; assembly: GCA_016763095.1. Lineage (GTDB taxonomy): Bacteria > Pseudomonadota > Alphaproteobacteria > Micavibrionales > Micavibrionaceae > UBA1850. Next base: position 6,110 of record JAESUK010000142.1, on the reverse strand, counting down.
TTTGTCTCATAACCCTGACTATCAGTTTTAATAAGCTCTCTTTCTCGCATAACGTTTAAAGGTGTCTATACTCTCACTATATCCAAATAGTAGGAGAACATTAATGCACGGTGTTCTAGGGTCTTTTGGATGACGTTAATTGTTGACATTTCATACTAATTTTTATACATAATAATTAGTATGAAATCATGTAGACAACGAAAAATGGCGGCTCATAGAAGAGTTTGGCGACTGGTAACAGGGCATATGTGTGAAGAAGATACTTCTCGCGTAGAAGATACGACAGACGAGAGTACTCTTGAGAAGGAGAAGGCTGACCTGAATGCTAAATTTGAAGATGGACCTGTTTGAGAATTTAGGCCGTTAAAATATCCATTCCAACCTCAAGCGCTTGAGCTATTTGTTTTAGCGCATGAATGGATCCGTTTTTCTTGCCCGTTTCAATCTCGGTTAAAAATGGGCGAGAAATAGTTGCCTTTGTGGCCAATGCTTGCTGTGTCAGCCCGCGATGTTTCCGAAGTATTTTTATGGGGTGATCTTTTTTTGCTTCTAAAGCATGCAAAACTTCTTCGGGTAGATCTGATAGATCACTGCTTGTTAAAACACCTTCTTTTGCCATTGCACGATACTCATGAAGCGGTATCATGACGTATGGTTTGCCGTCTCTATGTGTGATGTCATAGTCCATGTTTTAAAATCGTAATCTTTCTAAATAAGAATCCCTTATGCCAATTGTGCCACATTTAAAAAATTTGTTAAGTCCTTCTATGTTATTACCTGTGTTTATAGATGAAATATTTGTGAAAATAATGATTATTGCGCTATTTTTCCCATTGTATTAATTTGGCGGTTCATAGGAAAATATTTAGTTGTTAAAAAGAAAGAAGTGAAAGTATGAGCAAAGCATTAACACGCCACGTCTATGTGGCTGATGAGGGGCAAGAAATAAAGAACGTTGTCGTTCTGTTGCATGGTTATGGTGCAAATGGTACGGATTTGCTCGATTTGGGGCGTTCTTGGGTACCGTTGTTACCGAATACTATATTTATTTCTCCCGATGCACCGTTTCCTTGTGATTTTGGTATGATGGGTTTTCAGTGGTTTTCTCTACAAGACCATACACCAGAAGCAATGGAGAAGGGTGCTGCGAAGGCATACCCAATTCTTAAACAGTTTATGGATGATATTAGAAAAGAATATCAGGTTCAGAAAATATCTGTGGTTGGTTTTTCGCAGGGTACGATGATGGCTCTTTATTATGGGTTACGCCATGGTGAGGATGTTGATGGTATTCTTGGGTATAGTGGTGCTTTGATGGGGGCAACGCTCAAGGTGCTGGATACACAGAAGAAGTTACCTGTGTGCCTTATTCATGGGGCAGAAGATACAGTTGTTCCTGTGGATGCCACAGAAATGGCATTTACTCAGTTGAATGAATTAGGCTGTGATGTTGAAAAAATGATTGTCCCTGATCTGGAGCATGGCATTGATAGCTCAGGTCTTCAAAAAGGTGGGATGTTTTTACAGAGCGTATAGTTTAAACATTAAGGTGCTGTCACGACAAAGTGGGTTTCTGTTCGTGTGAGATGCAGGCTATCTACGGAAAGAGATAGGGATAGTGTCATGTTATCCATTTGCTGAAAAGATGATTCTTCTTTTGGAACTTGATATCCTTTAATATCGCCGTTTTCTAGTCGTTCATTTGCATCTTTAAGCTCTTCATATGTTAGTTCCGACTGGGGGAGCTCTGAGTGTATTGCCATTAATAAATTGCTCATATATCCTTTATCGACAAGCTTTTCTGAAATTCTGACTTCATCTGTTGTTCGTGCAATCAATTCATCCGTTGCTGTTTCGATTTGATTGTAAGTATTTGCTCTTAAGAATTTCTTTTTTGCTGAAGCCATTTTATTCCCCTAAATGTATGATTTTTGCAATATACAGTATTGTTTATGTAAATCAATATAAATGTGTTTTTGTTAGAAAACGGATCTCTAAATCTTAATAAATCTTAATAAGTTGTAATAATATTACATAAAAATGATGTTTTATAATCAATTTGGTTGGTTTTGTGGCGTTAGTGTCATGTTTTTTTAATATATTTGGAAGGAAAAGCTTAATTTTTGGTACAATGAGTAAATAGCGGTACGAAGGCTTTTGTGGCTTTTAGTCGTGACGTATAATAAATGGGTGAATAATATGAGCGTCACAGCTCCTGCAAAAGGACCTTCACAAGACCGCATGGTTGACGTGAAAGGAGATTATTGTGCACGCAACACATATTATAGGAAATGGTTCTAGGACGACCGTAAATGTAGCGCTCCCCACGCGAGCTTTGGAGCAATGTCCCGCATTGATCTTGAATGCGGACTACAGACCTCTCTCATATTTACCCTTATCTATTTGGTCTTGGCAGGAAGCTGTAAAGGCCATTTTTCGTGGAACGGTATCTGTCGTGTATGAATATGAACGCGAAATATCAAGCCCAAGCCAAAGAATGAAGTTACCAAGCGTTCTGGTTATGAAGGAATATGTGCCAGAAAAGCGAACGCCGACATTCTCTCGTTTTAATGTGTTTTTGAGAGATCATTGGAAATGCCAATATTGTGGCGATAAATTTAGAACACAAGCTCTTACATTTGATCATGTTATCCCGCGCGCTAAAGGCGGCGAGACGACATGGCAGAACATAGTAGCTGCTTGCCAATGCTGCAATGCAACAAAAGGAAGCAAGTTACCATCAGAATGCAATATGCACCCACTTCATGAGCCTCGTCAGCCGAGTATTCATGAATTAGAGGCGTATGCACAAAAGTTTCCTCCTAATTTCTTACATAAGGAGTGGGAGGATTTCTTGTACTGGGATTCCGAATTGGAAGACGGGTACGTTCATTAACCACAACAACAGGGAGGTTGTTATGATTGGTATTATTGAAAAAACTGTAGATGTGAAACATACGCATTCAACAATGGAAGCGATATGGTTCTATCTTACATCCTTGGTTGTCCTAGTCGGACTATCAACGGTTATTTTTCATATTCTTGGTATGGCGGGCGTTGTCACAGGTGTGACAGGGTTCTTCGGTGGCCATGAAATGCATACTTTGTTTGGAACAGGATTTATTCTTGTACTTTCAAGTCTGATCCTTACAGGTCGGAAACTTACGGGTGATCTCTTCTCGATTTTACTTGTAGTGTTAGGTGTATATCTTGGATATGAGACAAGTATTTTACTTGGTCTTATTCCAGTTGCTATCTTAACTACATTGAGAAAATAGCATCTAAATATAAGTGATAAGAGCGAGCCTTTTTAGGCTCGTTTTTTATTGTTGGCTTATTAAGGTGCCCAGTTTGCTATAATTATTTTTGCTTCTTCTTTGCACTGATTCATATTTTTTTGATTAGGGGGCGGTGTTTTTGTAATTGTCATTGAGCTTGTTGTTGCCGCGTGGCCCATTTGTGTTATTCGAAGTGCGGACAAGTGACTTTTACATGCCGTGTCTATATTTCCGTTATTATTTGAGAGCGCATCTTCCAGATTAATGTTGTTGCTAGAGAATGATGCAACCGAGAGTGTTACATATCCGAGAGCACAAAATGCAACTGGTTTCCAAGCATGTTTTCTAAGTGACTGTATCATAATGTCTCCTCACTGATTATCTGTTGACATATTTCTAATGTGTTTTGGAACACTTGTCAATTTTTGCTATATTGTAATTTTTTTATTTGACACATCGTATCGAATTGTCGTAAACCCTATAATTCAACAAGTTTTTATAGAGGTGCTACGATGTTAAAAGATCCGTTTGATTTTAAAAAGAAGAGAAATTTTAAAGAGGCTATTGTCTTTGGTTTGTTCTATATCGGATGTTTTGCGATCATTTCATCGGTTTTAGAAAGCGTTACGCTGTAGCTTTATAGAGTTAGTACCCGTTTGATTTGCGAACGACCAAAACTGAACTGAGAAGACAGACTACACCAAGTCCAAAGCAGAAAATTACATTATAATTTGCCATTGATCCTCCTAATATAGGATCAGCCCATGGGATTTCATCACACTTGGCTTGTGGGGCGTTTTTAATGCGTTCCATAAGCTCTTCTACTGATCCGCTCATATCTGGAGCACTGCATCCTTTTAGACCTTCCCACCAGTGACGTTCAACGCCAGAGTGAAAGAAGGCTATTCCTGAATTTACAAAGAATGTGATTGATGTGATGAGTAGAATAAAGGAAGAGGTCTTCAGTCCTTTGTTGAGGAGAAGTAGCATTAAAATTCCGAGCACGATTGCGATGGCGTATGGCCATCTTTGGTAGAGACAAAGGATGCATGGCAGAAGTCCAAAAACATATTGGCTTATGAGTGCCATGATAAGTGCCATTGCGGAAATACCAGCAATACCCAAGCCCATATATTTAGGCGTGGTTAGAATGTTTTGTACTGTTTCTACTATTATAGTCCGATCCATACTTTTATAGCTCCTTTAATTAATGCAAATCCCTCTGTTCCAAAAAATATAATGACGTAAACGAGGAGTGAAATCCAGAATGTCCCAAGACATATCCCTAAAATAACAGCGATGCCATCTCTTAAGATAATGCCAATTGACATGAGGGCAATAGCCATCGCAGGAACAGTGTTTGTTAAGGGGATTGGAAGCGTGATGGAGAGTGCAAAAATCGCTCCAAAGATACCGACGAGTCTTGTGAAGTGAGGGGAGCATATAATGCCAAGGCGTGGGGATATGAATCTCTCTACATATTTTACCAGAGGCACGCTCTTATCAATAAAGCTATGAAGATGTTTTGTTTTAATGGTTCTCTTTTTAATTTCTTCGGGAAGCCATATTTTGTGTCGTCCTACTACCTGCTGAAAGGTGAGCAGTAAGATGGGCAAGGCAATAATCATATTGATCCCAAGTGCAGGAATAGGGAGGGCGGCAGGGAGGGCAAGAAAGAAAAGGAGTACGCCAAATCCACGGTCTTGGAAGGTGTCTACTATTGTCCTTAGCTCAGTACGCTCTTCACTCAGTGGTGTTGCTGTTTTAAGGTCGTCAAGCAAGGTCGTGAGTGCTCTGGGGATGTGTTGTGTTGTATCCATGTTTATTTTATAGCGTGAATAATTGCATCAATAAATGGGGAAAAGGAAGTTTTACAAAATCTTGGTAATATTTCGTCTTGCATTCTTTTGAAGAATTCCGTAAGACAGTGTTCTACCATCTATATCCAGAGTGTGCGGGTGTGGTGGAATTGGTAGACGCGCTGGATTCAAAATCCAGTGTCCTTAGGACGTGCCGGTTCAAGTCCGGCCACCCGCACCATTTATTTTCACTTCCATTTTTCCTTGTACGTCGTTATTCGATCTCTCATGCAGTAAACTACACGTCGTTCCTCATGCCTAGTACAAGAAAAAAGCGAAGCAAAAGCACAGTTAGTATTATTAGTATTACTATTTATTTCCAAAGACTTTTTTAAGTAGGTCTGTTGTGTGGCGTACGGGGTCTTGTCTGATTTGAACTTCTTGTTTCGCTAGATAGTAGAAAATACCTTCTACGCCTTGTGCCACGACATAGTTCGTGAGGTCTGCTTTTACATCTGGGACATATGGGATGGTGCTATATTGTGCCATGACGTTGTCGTAAGCCTTTACGGCACCAGCCTGTGATACTGCATTATTCACATAGGGCGTCATCTTCTGTATGAGTGGGGATGACATTTTGCTTTTGAAAAAGCGTGTGGCGGAATCTTGGGGTCCGTTATAAATATTCATTACATCATCAAATGTCATTTGTGATATTGCGTTGAAAAATAGTTCTTTCGCATGTGGTGTGGCGATTTCGGCGGCATAGTTTATTTTTGTTTCGAGATCATCAAGCAAAAAAGACAAACCAACTTTACCCAATGTGTTTTGAACTGTTGCTAAATTCTTGGGAAGAGGGATGTGAATTTTAGGATCGAGGTTAAATCCATTTTTGTGGCTTAGCTGTGTTACAACTTCACCTGTTCCTATTTTAAGTGCTTGTTTAAACGCGCCTATAATGTCTTGTTGTGATAAGGATGTTCGTGTTTTTTCACCAAGGAGTTGTCCCAGTATTGCTTGTCCAGAGTTGAGG
>JAESUK010000018.1 GCA_016763095.1 Alphaproteobacteria bacterium | reverse complement strand
TTCTTTCACGCCGATGGTAAGTGCTTGCCCAGGGTGTGGGCGTACAACGAGTACGGTTTTTCAAACATTAGCTGAGGATATCCAAAGCTACCTAAATAAAAGCATGCCAATCTGGAGTCGTGAATATGCGGGTGTAGAAAGTATGAATGTTGCAGTTATGGGCTGTATCGTGAATGGACCAGGTGAAAGTAAACACGCAGACATCGGAATTTCACTTCCTGGAACGGGGGAAACTCCCGTCGCACCTGTCTTCATTGACGGTAAAAAAGCAATGACATTGCGCGGTGAGAAAATCGCGGAAGAGTTTCAAGATATTGTAAAAGACTATGTCGAGAAGAGATACGGAGCTCAAAAAGCAGCCTAAAAATTCACAGTGATATTGAAGGTATCGTTGAAGTTTCCGTCCCCAAAATTTTCACCTAAAGTTGGGTTAAGGCGTGCCATAATACGAAAAGTGTCTGTTCCTGATGCATCAGTAACCAATGTATTCGGTCTGACACGGAAATTATCGACAAAAAAAACATTTGGTCCAGGCCCTGAAAGATTGATTGTCGCGGGTGTTGTTACTGTATAGACGGAATTTGCTGGCCCCCCCGTGAGAAGAAACTCGCCTCTTGAGCACGGGTCGATGACAAATGTGTTCCCGTTGGGGTTGCAACCCCCATTATTTCTAATATTGAGTCTGACATTGTCGTTTAGATTATCAATGGCAATGGTTCCAAAGCTTAATGCTTGTGTGATGGTAATCGTTTGTGCCATTGCAGGAGATGCAAAAGAAACAAGAAATAAAACCAAAGATAAAAATGAAATACGTACCATGGTATTCAGCTTATCACTATGAAGATTGGTTGTCTCCAAGATTGTCATCTAAAGCTGAGAGCCATAGTAACTCAGCAGGGTTTCGTAAAAGACTCCCAAGCTGGCTGTTTAAATCAGTATCTAGGCCATATTGTTCCATGAGTTCCTTACCCATTTTTGAATCATTTTGATAAGACAGGCTTGCAATAGCAGAGGTGCTCTTACGGATAATTGGCGTTATAGGTGCAAGAAGATCAAGGTAGGGGTTTGTCTTCTGAATATATGTCATAGGGTCCACAGATGAATAGCGTGGTGTATAGTCTCTTATTTCTTGAGCCGCGGGAATATGTATTGGAGCAGGGTCAGAGGGTGCGGATGTGGCAACTTGTGTCACAGAAGTTTCTTCCGCTGAAATTCCAAATTTTTGATCAAACTTACTATAAATTTCAGAGAGGGATCGTGGACGACTATTTTGATCAAAGAATACGCCTTTGTTCGCTTGGGCTTCTTTGGGGAAAAGATCGGCACCCTTAAGGTTCGGAGATTCATCGTTCGCCTTCAAAAACCCTGCAGCACGGGATGGACCCATGAAATGTGCAAAATAAAGCTCGGTACTTCCAATTTCAAAATCCTCCCCTAAAAGCGACTGCATTGTAGATTTATTTTCTTTGGCAAGCTCTCCCGCCATATAAGAAGAAACCTTCGGATCGTTTCGAAGATCAAGCAAATCAGATTCTGATTGAGCTGTATCAACTCCATATTGTTCCCCATACCGTCCGACCATAGAAAGCCATGTGCTGTCTATGAATTGAAAAAGTCCAGTGGCACTGCTGGTCGTTGCTTTTGCGCTTGATCGAAAACTACTCTCAGCATCGGCTTGTTGCATCAGATAGGCAAAATCGACCCCTGTTTTATCACTTGCTTGCTTGATTGAGTGTGTAATATTTGCCCCGGCACGGGTTTCTAATGTGCCTAACATATTGTTTTGTATTGATTGCGTGTGGTAACTCATTTCTTCTCTCACATTGTTTCTAAAATATAATGTGCAAGCCCTATGCCACTTTCCTTGTCCTGCCCCATATCCTCTATATCTCTATAATTGGATCATGATATAATCGAAAAAACCGTCTTAAATAATTCCCATCAATGGAGCATATATGTCTGAATACATCCCACCAATTGAAGATATGAACTTTATCATTACCCAAGTCTTTAAGGGGCAGGGGTTAGGTGATTTGGATGAGGATATGATTGTGGCAATTTTGGAAGAAGCAGGCAAGGTCGCAAGCGGCCTTCTCGCCCCTATAAATAAGACAGGAGATGAACAAGGGTCTCAATGGATGGATGGGGAAGTTAAAACAGCGGCCGGCTTCAAAGAGGCTTATAAAGAATATTGCGCAGGGGGCTGGAACTCTGTTCCTTTCAAAGAAGAATACGGCGGACAAAACCTTCCATGGAGTATGGCGTTTCCTATTCAAGAAATGTGGCAGGCGGCAAACATGTCCTTTGGCTTGTGTCCGCTTTTAAATCAAGGTGCGGCAGAGACAATATTGGCGCATGGCTCAACCGCGCAAAAAGAAGAATACTTACCGAACATGGTGTCGGGGCTTTGGACAGGAACAATGAACCTGACAGAGTCGCAAGCAGGATCTGATCTTGGCGAAATAAAAACCAAGGCAGTGAAGCAAGATGATGGCACATACTTGATCACAGGACAGAAGATATTCATCACATTTGGTGAGCACGACATGAGCGAAAATATTATTCATCTGGTACTGGCCAGAACACAAGATGCGCCTGCAGGATCAAAAGGCATATCTTTGTTTATAGTCCCAAAATTTATAGAAGGTAAAAAACGCAATGACCTAATATGCGTATCCTTAGAGCATAAGATGGGCATTCATGCCTCACCAACATGTACCATGTCATTTGGTGACAATGGTGGGGCCACAGGGTATTTGGTGGGGGAAGAGAATTTAGGTCTAAAGTACATGTTTACTATGATGAATAATGCACGTTTATCTGTTGGATTACAAGGGGTTGCTATAGCTGATAGAGCATTGCAACAGTCCGTATCGTATGCGCGTGATCGTATACAAGGAAGTGATATCACAACGGGTCAGAAGATTGAAATCATAAACCATGCTGACGTTCAAAGAATGATAAATACGATGCAATCTTTGGTAATGGCGGGTCGAACATTGGCCTATGAAGCTGCATTATATCTGGATCAAGGGAAATCAGATTATGTTGATTTGTTAACCCCAATTGTTAAATCATGGTGCACGGACATGGCACAAGAAGTCACGTCTACCGCAATTCAAGTACACGGTGGTATGGGTTTATTGAGGAAACAGGGGTGGCGCAATATGCACGCGATGCACGTATCCTTCCGATTTACGAAGGCACAAATGGCATCCAAGCCCTTGATCTTGCTTTCCGCAAAACCGTAAAAACTGAAGGCGAACTTTTGTTCTCCTATCTCGATGAGGCAAAGGATATCATTGCGGGAAATGCTCAACTTGAGAAGGCTGTAGAGGGTGTGCGCCAAGCCACAAATGTGCTGATCAAGCTAACCCCATCTGATATCGCGAAGGTGGCAACGCCATACCTCAATGGTCTAAGCTATGTGATGGGGGGGATAGCTATGATGCGCAGACATGTGGCACTTCAGACACTGGATGACAATGCCTTCAAAATCAGACAGCATGAGTGTATTAACTTCTATATGGTGAGTATTTTACCACGTGCAGATGCAGAGTTATTTGTCTTCGTCTGATGTGTCCCAAAAAGAGGGGAAAAGACGTTCAAGTAAACCACGTTTTTTCAAATCCTCTTTGACTTTTTCGTTTCGTTGCTCTGCAATATATGGCTTGGAAAAACCACATTCCTTATAGGCCATCTTAATCAGACCTTCCTCTACGCGTGCGTCATGAAATGTTTTAAGCTCAAAGCTCCGTCCCATAGCGTTCCCATAGCAGGTACA
>JAESUK010000141.1 GCA_016763095.1 Alphaproteobacteria bacterium | reverse complement strand
TTCTATTTGTGGCACGGGCAATAGATTTTCCAAGAGAGGTTTTTCCAACACCTGGGGGGCCCATAAGGCATAAGATAGACCCCTGAACTTTGTTTGACCGATTTTGCACAGCCAAATATTCAAGAATGCGCTCTTTCACTTTATCAAGACCGTAATGATCTTCATCCAGTATGGCGCGCGCTTTTTTTAAGTCTTTTTTGAGTTTCGTGTATTCACCCCAAGGCACAGAAAGAAGCCAATCCAAATAATTTCTAATCACAGTAGATTCTGCCGACATTGGGCTCATCTGCTTTAACTTCTTTAATTCTTTTTTAGCTTTGGTGAGGGCTTCTTCGCTTAAATTTGCTTCTGCGATTTTGGTTTCAAACTCGGTCAAGTCATCACCTTCGCCATCCATATCGCCAAGTTCTTTTTGAATAGCCTTCATTTGCTCATTCAAATAATACTCGCGCTGTGTCTTTTCCATCTGCTTTTTAACGCGCCCACGGATTTTCTTCTCAACTTGAAGAACTCCTATTTCACCTTCCATAAAGCCATAGATAAGCTCAAGACGTTCTGCTGTGTCACCAGATTCGAGGATTTTTTGTTTATCTTCAATTTTTAAAACAAGATGCGATGAGATTGTATCCGCTAGCTTTGCAGGCTCAGTGATCTGTTGCAAAGATACTAATACTTCGGGTGGAATTTTTTTGTTTAATTTTACGTACTGCTCAAATTGAGTGACGGTTGCCTTACCAAGTGCTCCCAAGTCGTCGTTCCATGGAGACTTGTCCTCTATAGACTTAGTATCTGCGATGAGGAAGTCATCATCATGAGAGCGTATATTTATTGCCTTAACACGCTCATGCCCCTCCACAAGCACCTTAACTGTATCGTCAGGAAGTTTTAGAAGCTGAAGGATAGTTCCCGTCGTCCCAATATCAAAGAGATCCCCGATTTCAGGATTATCAACAGAGGGCTTCTTCTGTGTGAGTAAGAGAACTTTTTTATCTCCCTTCATAACATCATCAAGCGCCCGCACAGATTGTGCGCGCCCAACGAATAATGGGACAATCATATGTGGAAATACGACAATATCCCGTAAAGGTAAGATTGGTAGAGTTTCGTTACTGTCTTCTGTCTTATCCAGATCTAGCATTCAAGCTCCTTAGTCTTCTTATTTTTTGTTTTTGTTTTTTTCAAGAGCCTTTAGGTGTTCATCAATGTCACCACGAGTTTTAACAACTTTATCAATAAGACCAAATTTTAACGCTTCCTCCGCAGACATAAAGTTATCACGCTCAAGAGCATCTTCAATTACCTTAATCTTTTGTCCCGTGTGTGACGCATAGATTTCATTTAAATTCTTACGGAGTTTTAAAATCTCTTTTGCTTGAATTTCAATATCTGTTGCCTGCCCTTGTGCTCCACCTGATGGCTGATGAACCATAATACGTGAGTTTGTAAGTGCATAACGCTTGCCCGCAGCACCCGCCGTCAAAAGCAATGATCCCATTGAACATGCTTGTCCAATACACACCGTTGCAACGTCTGGTTGGATGTACTGCATTGTGTCATACATCGCCATTCCTGATGTCACAACGCCACCTGGGGAGTTAATATAGAAAGAGATATCCGCTTTAGGGTTTTCTGACTCCAAAAACAAAAGCTGCGCGCAAACCAATGTTGATACGTCATCATTCACAGGACCAGTTAAAAAGATAATACGTTCTTTCAACAAACGAGAATAAATATCGTATGCACGTTCCCCACGGTTTGTACTTTCGATCACAGTCGGTACAAGATAGTTTTCAGGAGGGAGCATTGGAGGGAGATGTGACATAGAGAAATCCTTTGTAATTAGGTGCCAGTTTGAAAATTCTTGCATCAAAGTAGCGTGCACTTGCGTAGAGATCAAGTGAGAAGATTTCAATACATCAAATTATAAATAGCTAATAAACAAAGAAAAGGGCTAAACCATATTTGGTTTAGCCCTTTATAATCTAAAATCAGCGTATGAGCTTACTTTTCAGTCTTCTCAGTTTTCTTCTTTGTCGTCGCTTTTTTCTTTGCTGGAGCTTTCTTTTTAGCCGCTGGAATATCTTCATCATCTGCTGTCAAAGCTTCAACAGAAACTGTTTTTTCTGTGATTTTTGCAACCTCAGTGATCGCGTTAATTACCTTATCTTCATAGATAGGCGCTTTTAGAGATTCAAGAACTTGTGGGTTTTTGCCGTAGTAATCAAAAACCATCTTTTCTTGTCCTGGATATTTTTGAGCTTCAGTAATAACCGCTTGTTGAAGTTCTTGTTGTGAAACTTCGATCTTTTGGTCACGCCCGATTTCCGCCAAAACAAGACCAAGACGAACACGACGTTCTGCAAGATCTTTGTACTCACCTTCTTTTGATGAAAACTCTTCGCCTTGTGCTTCTGCTTCACGTTTTAATTGCTCTTCAATGTGTGTTTGTTCTTGCTCAATCATTGTTTTTGGCAATTCAAAGCTGTGCTCTTTATCAAGCGCATCAAGAATGTTCTTTTTAAGCTTCATTTTTGTGAAAGAGGCGTAGTCTTTTGCGATTTGCTCTTCTACTGCTGTACGAAGTGCTTTTTCATCTTCTAGACCCAGTTTCTTAGCAAGCGCATCATTAATTTCTGCTGGCTTTTTTTCTTGAATTTCTTTTACATCGACATCAAAGACTGCACCCTGACCCGCGAGGTCTTTCATGCCGTACTCTTTTGGAAAAGTGACTTTAACTTCAACTTTATCGCCCACTTTTTTACCCGTGATTTGGTCTTCAAAACCAGGGATGAATTGTCCAGCACCAAGCTCAAGGTCATGATCATGTCCGTCCATGCCATCAAATTCAACACCATCAGCACGTTTACCGTGGAAATCAATTTTTACTACATCACCTTTTTTAGCAGCGCGCTTTGTTGTGATTGCTGTAAGCTCACTATTGTTTGATGCAATGTTGTCCAATGTTTCTTTCAAAACTTTGTCTTCAACTTTAGCAACAGGCTTCTCAGCCGTTATTTTTGAAAGGTCCATAACTTTAAATTCAGGAAGGACTTCAACGCTCATTGTATATGTAAGGTCTTTGCCTTCATCAAATTCTTTGACTTCAATTTTAGGCTGCATAGCAGGTTTCAAACCTTTTTCTTCCATCGCCTTAATTGTTGATTCATTCACTGCTTTTTCAAGCACGTCTGCCATAACATGGCGACCATATTTTTGCTTTAGAACTGGGAGAGGAACTTTTCCTGGGCGGAAGCCTGGTACTTTTACATTTTTTCCAACTTTTAAAAGTTCTGCTTCAACCATCGTTGCGATGTCGTTAGCAGGAACTTTAATTTCTAAATCGTGGCGTAAGCCCTCAGTTTTCACTTCTTTAATATTCATGGATTTTATCGCTTTATCATAAGTGTTTGTAGAAAATGGTGCGGGTAGAGGGAGTCGAACCCCCACGGGCTAAGCCCACTGGAACCTAAATCCAGCGCGTCTACCAGTTCCGCCATACCCGCAAAGTATAACCTCTATCTGGTTTAGAGCGCTTTTTTACACCAATCTGAGAGAATGTCTAGGGGAAAATGTCTTTTTAAAGAAAAAAAGCCACATTATTGTGAAGAACTAAATTATAGGTTGGAAAATAAAAATGGGGCGACTGACGGGGTTTGAACCCGCGACCACTCGGACCACAACCGAGAGCTCTACCAGCTGAGCTACAGCCGCCATATACCAGTAAATTTTAATCTTAGCGGTATTGAGGACACTATATGCCTTAAACGCCCTATCCTTGTCTAGTCTAAAATTGCAATTTTCAGAAAATATAACGCCCTGTTCTCCATAATATTGTTGAACACTTTATAGATGTCCCTTTTATCCCATTAGCCTTTATGCTTTTATGAAGCGTACATTCAATCAATTTAAGGAATAAAAAGTTATGAGCGATAAAGTCATCACAAGTGCCAAGAATGCCTCGGAATGTTTAAAAATAGCAAAAGAATATGGCGTAGAGTTCTTTAACTTTCGCTTCTCAGATCTTCGGTCAAAAATGCATCACGTTGCCTTTCATAAAGACCAAGTCACGGAAACATTGCTTAACGAAGGCTTCTACTTTGATGGCTCATCTATCGGTGGTTGGAAGACTATTGATAATTCTGATATGCGTATGCAACCGGATGTTCGTCGTATTAGTATGTGTCCGTTTGCGGCACAACCTACAATGGACATCTTCTGTGATGTCTATGACCCAGTTACAAGCCTTCCATATGAAAGAGACCCCCGCTCTATTGCCCGCAAGGCCGAAGCATACCTTAAGAAAACAAAAATTGCGGATACTGCGAGTTTTGGCCCAGAAGCCGAGTTTTTTATCTTTGACAGCGTGAAATACACAACAGACCAAAACCATGTCTCCTATAAAATTGACAGCAATGAAGGTCCTTACAATTCTGGAAAATATATTGAGGGTGGGAACACAGGACACCGTCCGCGTGCGAAAGGTGGATACTTCCCTGAAGCCCCAGTTGATAGCGAATCAGACCTTCGCGCAGAGATGCTATCTGTTCTTAATTCTGTTGGCGTTAAACCAGAAAAGCATCACCATGAGGTTGCGCCAAGCCAACACGAGCTTGGTATTACATTTGATACATTATTGAAATGTGCCGATAACACACAACTATTTAAACATGTGGTTCACAATGTGGCACATGCATATGGGAAAACAGCGACCTTTATGCCTAAGCCAGTCTTTGGGGACAATGGATCAGGTATGCATTGCCACCAATCTCTATGGAAGGGCAATAAGCCTGTCTTTGCGGGGAAAGAATATGCACACCTTTCTGAAACGTGTCTTTTCTATATTGGTGGGATCATTAAACATGCCCGTGCATTGAACGCATTCACAAATCCATCAACGAACAGCTATAAACGCCTCGTTCCTGGTTATGAAGCCCCTGTTATACTTGCATACTCAGCACGTAACCGTTCCGCATCTTGCCGTATTCCAACAGCAACATCTGACAATGGTCGCCGTGTTGAAGTCAGATTCCCTGATTCTCTCGCAGATCCATATTTAGCGTTCTCGGCAATGATGATGGCAGGGTTAGATGGCATTGAAAATAAAATCCACCCAGGTGATCCTATGGATGTAAACCTATATGAACTTAAAGGCGAAGCCCTTGCGAACGTTCCGCAAGTTTGTGGCTCCCTTAGAGACGCATTAGATTCATTGAAATCCGATCATGCCTTCCTCACAAAGGGTGATGTTTTCACAGAAGATATGATCAACGCATATATCACACTAAAAATGGATGAAGTAGAAGCCGTTGAGATGATGCCTCACCCAATTGAGTTTGACATGTATTACTCTTCCTAATACGAGAATAGAAGAACAAACAAAAGCCCGTCATCGAGCATTATCTCAATGGCGGGCTTTTGTATTTTAACTGTGATTTATTATCTATTCACCGTGAAGGAATCTAAAACAAGATTATAAGTCGCCACGTTTTCAGCCCACAACCTATAATTAAATTTTTGTGGAGGCATGAGCATTGTAACAATGAAATAACTCTCCGCCGTTTCATTGTATGAAACCCACCGCTCGTAGCCCACAACACCAATATCTTTCTGAACCGTTCTATAAATTTTTATAGGTGTATATGCCACGCTCTTATCTTTACGCCCTTTACGGCGCTCAAGAGTCTCATAATTCACCATATCAAAATCAACGCCCTTATATTTTTCCAATATGGCCGCGATCTTATGCTGAACATTTGGAAAGGATGATTTGGATATCAAAGAAGTCTCTATTAAGCCTTTGGAACGTGCAAGAAAATGTAAATCATCTTTTTTCCGCGCTTTTTTAAAGACAAGTCGACGACCAAATGTGGCAAAAATGTCATTCACGCTATCATAGTCCCCAGCAACAGCGCCCCACTCTTTTGGATATAAATGGCTCGCAATATCTAGATATGCATAGTTGTCGGCTATTTCTAGTAAATTTGTAGCTGGGTTTGATAGTCTAAATAATGTCATCACCCATCTTTGATTGTTTTTCTCGTCCGTCACACCAATAGGCACCTTATATTCAGAAATAATCACGCGAGAGCCATTTCTCTGTATGACCGCTCTGATTGTATAAGATCTACTTCCTTGGAAAATGTTATATTCCGCATGCACCAAATCATTAGAGAACACTTTAATTCCATCAATATATAACCCATTTACAGACATATAGTTTCTGAACCAGTGTTCAATATTCATAAACACTTCCATTTTCAATGCCTGTATTAAGAACACAGCGCGGTCATCGCCCATTGGGGGGCTTACATATTTTGCAACTTCCCCAAGCAAACGCATACTGAACTCGTAATTTTCTAGTTTATCATCGGCAACCTTCTGCCAATCATTGGGAAGGTAGACACTATACGCCAATTGATCATCATTTAGAGGCTCTTCTTTATATCTCGTCGCGTTTGCCAGAAAATCCTTTTTTGACAGCGTAATTTTAAAATCTAGAGGCTCAAGATCACGTGCCGTATCACTGTCACCAGCCACCTTTTCAGATTGCGCCATTGTTGTTTGCGCAAAAAGCCCAAATACAAGCGCTAAAATAGTAAAGATAAAAGCAATTTGATGTTTCATGTTGATAGTTTCCTATATGGTGTAGTAGTTCTCCTTGATAGAGAACCTTATCTCTGTATTGTAACATATAGTAATAAACCAAATCTAAATAGTGTAAAAGTATGAGTGACTTATTTGCCGAAAATAATACCAAAAGTGCTGAGAGCTATACAGCCTCAGACATCGAAGTTCTTGAAGGGTTAGAGCCTGTCCGCCTTAGACCCGGCATGTATGTGGGAGGAACAGATGAAAAAGCTCTTCACCATCTTGCATGGGAAGTTCTTGATAACTCAATGGATGAGGCCGTCGCGGGACATGCCTCACGCATAGAGATTGAGCTTCATGTTGATGGAGGAATCACCATATCCGATAATGGACGTGGTATCCCTGTTGACCCTCACCCTAAATATCCAGATAAATCGGCTCTCGAAGTTATTCTCTCCACGCTTCATTCTGGAGGGAAGTTTAAACCGGGCGCTTATGAGACATCTGGAGGGCTTCACGGTGTTGGTATCTCTGTTGTTAACGCTTTATCCGACGTTATGTGGATCGAAGTCGCCCGTAATAAACAGCTCTATAAACAGCGCTTCTCGCGTGGAATCACACAAGGACCTCTTGAGGAACTCGGCGCTACGCCTAATCGTCGCGGGACAACCGTATATTTCCACCCTGACGCAGATATTTTTGGCACAGATAATAAATTCCGCCCTGCGACGCTCTATAAAATGGCGCGTTCAAAAGCCTATCTTTTCAAGGGTGTAGAAATTAGATGGAAATGCGATCCATCCCTTATAAAAGAAGATAGTATTGTTAAGCCAGAGGATGTTTTTCATTTTCCAAATGGGCTTGTTGATTTTTTACAAACAGAGCTTAACACAAAGCCTCTGATCGTAGACACACCATTTCATGGGTCTGTGGCGCTTCCTGATGGACAAGGAAAGATTGATTTTGCAATTGCATGGCCTGATAGAGACATGTGTTTCAGTTATTCTTACTGTAACACCATTCCAACAACCCTTGGTGGAACACATGAAGCTGGGCTACGCACAGCGCTTCTTAAAGGCTTAAAAACATATGCTGAATTTGCGGATATAAAGAAAGGTTCTCTTATTACGGCTGACGATGTTATGAACGGCGCGGCCATCATCCTCTCTGTGTTTATTCGTGACCCGCAGTTCCAAGGACAAACAAAAGAACGCTTGGTAAGTGGACCTGTTACAAAGCTTGTTGACCAAGCCATCAAAGACCGCTTTGACCATTGGCTTACAAGTGATCCAAACACAAGTAACATTCTTCTTAATAGTATCATTCTTCGCGCTGAAGATCGCTTACGCCGTCGTGCCGAGAAAGCCACCTCGCGAAAAAGTGCCACACAAAGACTTCGGCTTCCTGGAAAACTCTCTGACTGTAGCCATAAAAATTCTGAAGGAACCGAAATATTCATCGTTGAAGGCGATAGTGCGGGCGGTTCTGCAAAGCAAGCCCGAAACCGCCAAACACAGGCAATTTTACCCCTACGCGGAAAGATATTGAACGTATTTAGTGCTACGAAAGAAAAAATTAAAGCCAACAACGAGGTCCAAGACATGATCATGGCGCTTGGCTGTGGGACGGGTGATAAGTGCAACGTTGCTGATTTACGCTATGAGAAAATCATCATCATGACAGATGCGGACGTGGATGGGGCGCACATTGCGGCACTTCTTATCACATTCTTCTATGACCAAATGCGTGAGCTTATTGAGGAAGGGCATCTTTATCTTGCTCAACCCCCTCTCTATCGATTGGTTTCTGGTAACCTTTCTGCATATGCGCGTGATGATGCACATAAAGATGAGCTTCTCGCCACTATGTTTAAAGGAAAAGCAAAGATTGATTTCAGTCGTTTTAAAGGTTTAGGAGAAATGCCTGCCAAACAGCTTAAAGATACAACGATGACTCCTGATAGCCGTACGCTTTTGCGAATTACAGTTCCTCAGGCACGTGCGGCCTTTGATATGATGCAAAATAGTGGTGATGCAGATCAACCTCAGCAAGAGCGTAAAGTAGACGTTGATATACTAATTGATCAGTTGATGGGTAAAAAAGCAGAAGCACGTTATGACTTCATACAACGGAACGCTGAGTTTGTGAACGATATCGACATTTAGTCAAATAGTCAAAAACTTGATTTTTCTAACTTTCTGAACTATGTTCCCTACATATTCACAAAATATGAGAGGTGTAACATGACTTTATCAAACACAGCGAAGATGGTTTTCGGTACCGCACTTGCTGTATCCGTACAAGGTTGCACCGTTAACATGTATGAACATCAAGACGGACGCTATGTTAAAACTACACAAGCAGAGCAAACAACTTCTGAGGGGAGCCCGGTAGAAAAAACGACGTCTATTCTTCCTCCTGTTAATATTCATTTTAATCATAACCAGCATAATCATGCCCCGCTATACCCATTCTACCGCCGTCCGTATTATACGCCTTATATTCCGAGACCTGTTATAGTTATTCCCTATAGTAGGCGTGCACATGTCCATACACGCCACTGCCACCACTAAATACATCTAATTACGGGTCTGTCTTAAAATAATATGTAAATACATTGCTTTTTTAAGATAAATGAATTAAAATCTTTGCATATATAGAGTGACAACAACAAGTTTAGGTGAATAGAAACATGGATTCTACGGTTACAAAAAAGGCATTTACAAGCGGAAACAGTATATTACGAACTTGTAAGAACATATTTAACAAGAAAGTTGGGATGCTGGCTCTCGTTGGTACAACGGCTCTCACAACAATGGGATGTGCCACAAATCCACTCGGTGACGTGCATGTAAATACATGGGGACAGGCTCCACATGTCTACGGTGGCATTGCATACGAACACCCTGTCGATGTTATCTACCCTTGGAGAGGAAACCGTGGGTATAACGGTAACAGAGGTTATCTCGAACATTCTAACGATGGAAATGACTATTTAGGACGCCATCACGAACATGGTGGTGCTTGGGCATATCTAAGTAACCATGAACGTGAATCTGCAGAACATTATCTATGGACGGCAGCTGCAACACGCCATGGTGATTTTTATGCCTATGCCCACACATATAATGGTGGTGTTTCTGTTGAAGGGCATAATGGACGAGATTCAAATAATGTCATGCGTGTATATAGGAACCTTTATAAACAAGGACATGATCTTGCTCACCCAGGTAAAGCAGAACAGCGTCCTGGTAATTTTGGAGATGCATGGAAAACCTTAACAGAAGGTATCAAAGCAAACATTAGCCCTGTGATCGGAAACCTTCACCCAAGCATTGTTCCTGAAGCATTAGAAAGTGGTACAGTTCGCCTTCTTCGGACGGAAGATAGATGCCGCAAGGAAAGCGGTGTTGGTGTTGACGGCCATGTTGATCAACAAACAAGAGAACCTGTTCTTTATTGCCAAGGTGAAGGACCACAATCTTCACAGTCTAATGGAACACCTACTACAGGCTCATACTCACAAACGAATACAGGTGCAAGAGATCCATATATTGAGCGTGTTGCAAGTCGATTTAGAATGGAGTATGACGCGGTGAAAGAAAAAGATGATGCTTGTCAAGCTCAAGGCGGAGACAAACATGTTATTGGCCAACGTACATCGACTAACGTTATTTTTAGCTGCGGAAAGCTATATTAATATATAATTACAATTAGTTAGAATAAAAACCTTGACTTGATCAAGGTTTTTTATTATGTATACATTAATATTTGGCATAGTAATTGAGAGGAAATATATTATGACACTATCTAACACAACTAAAGTACTTGTTGCTGGCTTTATGGCAGCGAATTTAATGGGTTGCGCAGGAACACTGACAGCAATGAAACAAGATGCATCTGACTTATACGACAGTGCAAATGCAAAAAAAGATGAACTTTTTGTTCCTGATACAAAGCAAGAAATTGCAGATCTAACAGGTACAACACTTTCTGCGGTTGAAGCATTTGACGTTAACTGCAAAAAAGTTAATCAAGAAGTTGCTGCTGAAAGAACAAGCCCAGTTTATCAGCTTGAAAACAAAACTTACAAGCTTGCTTGCGAGTAATTATGGGTAGTCACATCGATCGTATGTGACTTTAATGAATGAACGAGCGCCTTCTGATAGTGTAAAACGATATTCTTTGTCATCGACAATCATCGTATCACTAAAAGGAAGCGCTCCTTTTTTTGTCTGAATTCTACCTGTCTTTGTTTCAAAGGTTATAGAGACCGCCTTTGCAGGATTAAACCACGCTTCTGCGTCCCCTTCTGTATTCTTGGCAGACGAACCACGTCCCGTTACAAACACTTTTCCATCTATTTCAACGTCACTATCTGGCCCTTGATATGCTGGTGTAGAGGCGACAAAACGTTTTACAGCAGGATCAGTACAGTTTTGTGGTGGACGTGCGGCCTTAATTGCGAAAGACAGTCTCTCTGGATTTACCCCCTCATCAAGACGGGAGCGAAGCTCTTCTATAAGGTCTCTTAATGGTCCATCAAAAGGAAGCTCTGCAAGCACATCATTTTGGAGTTGCTCATAACGCATTTCTGCCGTTTGTGCATTTGCACGGGAGAGCATCAGCTCTTCTTGAAGCTCTTCTATTTGCTTAGCTCTATCCTCCACTTGGCTCTTAAAGTAAGTTTGCTCGCTTCCAGAGCGCCCCTCACCCAACCAAAGCCCTATAAAGAACAATGCACAAACAAACGCGGTCAGAAACACGAGTTTTTTGAATTGTGCTCTATTTCTGTTCCTATAACGGTTGTGCGTGTTATAAACATTATTATGCATGATGATTTATCCAATACCGTAATAATATTTAGCAATAAAGACATATGTAATCCATAGAATTATCATCAAGGGAATCCCCGCCTTCATAAAATCACTAAATTGATAATGTCCTGGTCCCATAACAAGTAAATTCGTTTGATATCCGATTGGGGACGCAAAAGAGCAATTTGCGGCGAAGACCACCGTAATAGCAAAGATCACGGGATCAATACCAAGGTTGATTGCCAAGTTTACGGCAATAGGCGTAAAGAGGATGGCACAGGCATTGTTTGAAAGAATGTTTGTAGAGATAGCAACAATCCCGAAGAGTACAGCAGCCATCATTAAAGGGTCATCAGCAAAGGGAAGGAGCAATATACTGTCTGCGATTGCAAGTGCGCCACCTGTGGCATCAAGCCCAACACCCAGAGATAACATGCTACCAACAAGAAAGAATATTTTCCGATCAAGCGCACGTGTTGCCTGTCTGATATTTAGACATTTTGTGGCAATCATCAAGACAGCGCCCAAGATTGAGGCAACGGGGATGGATAAGATACCTGATGCTGCGAGCCCAATAACACATAAAAAAATTCCCATCGCAATTGGCGCCTTTTTAGCCATTGGCACATCTGCTTTAGACCCAGAAAGAACGACAAGGTCACGGCTCTCTCTCATCATATAGACATCCTTACGACTTCCCGCGATAAGCAGAACATCTCCCTGCTCTAACCTTACACGCCCAAATCGACGACGAACAACACGTGCACGTCGCTGAATACCTAGAATAATTGTTCCAAAAGCGTGTCTTAGCCCCGCTTGATCCACGGACATATCAACATAGCGCGACCCTGGGGGGATCATAACCTCCGCGAGAATATGTGCATTTTCAACGCTTGTCTCTATGTCCGCACTTTCGCTTTTTTCTTTTTCTTTATCGGATTCAGCAACTTGTATTAGATGCTCTTCCTGATCATTAGACAGTAGGACCCCGGGGAAACGTGCCAGTAAGCTTGTTAACGTGTCTCGTGTTGCAGAGATAATCAGTATATCCCCAACCTCAATACGGTAGCCCTCAAATGGTGGGAGAACAAGATGCCCACCTCTTTGGATCAGCTTAATTTTCATATCAGGAAGAGAAGGAAACACCCCTTCTACACACTCTTCTCCAATAAGTTTAACGCCTTCTTTTACATCAATCTCGGCGATGAACTCTTTGTCTTTAACCAACTGTCCCACCATTGTTTCACGTTTTGGTAGTAACTTTGGAACAACGAGAAGGACATAGACCATTCCGACGCCCGCCATAATACATCCAGGCACAAAGAACTGGAAAAAGGTTAGAGGATCATAGCCAATTTCCTGCAGTGTACTTGAAACGAGCAGGTTTGTAGACGACCCAACCAGTGTTGTCATCCCCCCCAAAATAGCAATATAACTTAGTGGCATCAGCATTCGAGAGTCCGACATTTTTGCAGATCGTGCAAGAGATTGAATAATAGGAATTGCCAAAATCACGAGCGGTGTATTATTCATAAAAGCACTAAACACCAGCACAAACAACAGGATGAAGACGATTGAAACCCACACAAATCGTCCGCTTCCTTTAACAAGAAGCCCTGAAATCGCACGCAAAGCATCTGTTTGGATAATGCCCTTCCCCATAACGAGTAACGCCAACACCGCAACCAATGCAGGGTTAGCAAAGCCCTCCAAAAGCTTTGCAACGCTTAATTGATTATGTCCATTTGCATCTGGAAGAGGAAAGAATTGACCAAGCAATAACAGGGACGTCAATAGAATCACGCAGGTTGCTTCGATTGAAATTTTTTCTCGTACAAAGGAGACAACAGAAAACGCCGTCACAATAAAGACGACAATCATATGAAACTGCGGATCGACCATAAACGTCATTATTGCTTTCCTTCAAACTGCCCGAGGTTTTTTAAACCAATTGTAACAAAATATGCTGTAGAGTTTTCACCAGCCTCTTCTCGCGTTAAGTTTCTTTGCATCAACGCAGAAATAGACAAACATTGTCCTTCATACTCCAAACCTAATATAGATTTACGCAAACCATCATCTTCACCGAGATCATACAACGCCCCACTTCTAAAGAACCACTCATCCGTCAAACGCGTCCGTACATTGACGTTTAATTGTTCACGATTTTCTGTAATTGTTGTTCCTTCCAATGCCTCGGCATATAAGTAGGTCGTGTTCATCTTAAACCGCCATACTGAGGCTGTCGCATCTAGCTCATGGCGCTTAGAATGGAAATCATCACTACCAAACTGGAATCTATAATCAAGCGAGTAATACTTTCTATAATCCAAAGAAATTTCACCGACGACATCCGACGACTGTTCTTCCAATCCAGAACCATTTGGAAACAAATCGTCATCATCACTAAACCTATAGCTCTGTCCAATAAACACTTCGATCTTACTTCCGTCATCTTCATATAGGCCTGTACGCAACCCATACGTCACACGTGATTGATCTTCTACGCGGTCATAGCCAGGAAAGCGGTCTTCTTCAAACAGATTACTGGCATCAATTTGCACATCTCGACTATCTTCATTCGGGATGACCGTGTTTTCGTTTATGTTTGTTCGTGCGGTTAAAGAGACAATAGGCTCTATGATTGCTATGGTTGTTGGGCGTACAGGTTTCGACAGTGGATACTGCATTATAAAATGAGCAGTTGGAAACGCGCGCGCATCACGATCGTCCGTTTCAGCTGCACCTGTGACATCATTTGAGGCATATAAATCCCCACGAACAGATAGATCAAGGGTATTCACAAGTCCAAAATCTGTGACATGTCGCTTTTGCCACCCCATATCAGTAGTTATTCTATAAGAATCTGCTCCATTCCCGTCTCTCACTAGCCCTAAAGACGAGATTGAAGCATCCCAACGCCCACCAAGAAGTTTATTGGGATCACCCATAAAATTTGCTTCAATTTCTGGAAAAATACTAGGCTGCTCTACATCTATATCATCATCGACACGAATATCTTGATAATAAAGGGCGCGGGCGGCTCCGTAATTCCGTCCAGAGAACCGCTCTATATACAGTTCATTTTCCAAAACATCTTCGGTTGTAATATCATATTGGCGCATATATTGATCATCAGAGGCATGTGCAACGTCAAAACCTGCGCGCCATTTGTCATCTATATTCCATAGGCCTTCTCCGAAAAGATGCCCTCGTGTTTCTGCCTCTGCGTTCGCAATACCGTTTCGTTCAGAATAAGTAAATCCCGTATCAAATTTTACAGAGGCATTATCATAGCGCTTGCGAACCTCTCCAAGAAACAGCGGGTTTTCAGAGCTATAGACACGTGCGCCCAGTGTTGCATCCACCCCTGGTGCAATATCCCAGTAATATTGTGAAGTCACACCGAAGCCAAGATTTGACCCCGCAGAGAAGCTTGGAGGTAGGAACCCGCTTTTCTTTTCAACAGAGCCATCGGCATGAGAAAAATACGGTGTGTAAGCAATTGGAACGCCAAACATTTCGAACGTCGCATCGCTATACTCAATTGTTTTACTTTCTTTATCATGGACAACTTCACGTGCCTTAATTTGCCATGCAGGCTCCCCATCCCCAGACACTTCACATACCTTACAAGGTGTGTAAGTGGCCTTACGCATTTTAACTTTAGTGCCGTTTATGCGTTCGCCTTGTTCCGCCGTGAATCGAGATCCATCAGCAAGGATAGATGTAAGCTCTTGTACCAAACCGTTGGACATGTTTTTTTCAAGTTCAAGCTCTGTTGAAAAATGGACATCACCATTTGCCTCAACGATGACGACTTCTCCCGAAGC
This sequence comes from Alphaproteobacteria bacterium, assembly GCA_016763095.1. Taxonomy (GTDB): domain Bacteria; phylum Pseudomonadota; class Alphaproteobacteria; order Micavibrionales; family Micavibrionaceae; genus UBA1850. The sequence continues at coordinate 5,949 of JAESUK010000141.1, read as the reverse complement.
TTTGATTATATCTTGCTTTAAATCGTAAGAAATTTCAGAGGCCCTAACAATTCTATCCCCTTGCGTAAACTCAACCTCACCTTGTGCGGTGATAATCTGATTCTGTTCGTCATAGGTCAGAATGTTGGAGCTTAAATCAATAGGCTTGTCCGAGACATCGGTTACCCCAGCATGAGACACACCAGCACATACAAGGCTTGCGCCGCATAACAATGATCCTAGCAGTATTTTTCTTACTTGATTTTTCTTAGAAAGGGGCATGTGAAGAGCCTGTTAATAAACAGCTTTCATTTTCGACGATACACCAATGAAAGTCAAGAGAACCTAGCGTAGAAATGCAGGAATATCATCCCCGTCACCAAATCCAACAAAATCATCGTTCTGATTATCTTTTACGTGGGGTTTTGTATGGGATTTTACTGGAGTTTTCACCTCAGCATTATGTGACTTATGAGCATTCTCATTCTTTGGCTTGCGCCCATCATTACGATCAGGCTTTTTACTGTGATCCGCCTTCTCAGCAACTGGCGACTTAGAAACGGATGCTTTGGAAACAGGAATATCTCTTCCTATTTTCCTATAAATAGCCTGTAAGTACTTGTCATCGCTATCTGTTGCCAACGTCCATGCTTCACCATATGCACCAGCACGCCCTGTCCGACCTATACGGTGAACATAATCATCTGCGTGCATTGGAACATCATAGTTAAATACATGTGACACACCTTTTACATCAATTCCACGCGCCGCCACATCAGAGCAAACAAGTAATTTAAACTCATCCTTTTTAAAACGCTCAAGTGTTGCCGTTCGTAACGGTTGCGCCATATCTCCGTGCAACCCACACGCAGAGAATTTTTTGTTCTTTAAAAGACGAGCAAGCTCATCCACGGTTTTCTTCCTGTTACAGAAAATAAATGCGCTTTCAACGTTTTCACTTTTCAATAACGAGAGCAAAGCATCATCTTTTTGCTTCCAGCCTTTTAACATCAGAAGGTTTTGTGTCACTTTTTCCGCAGGTGAGGCTGGTGGATCAACAGAGACCTGCTTCGGGTTGCTAAGGAATTGCTGCGAAAGCTTTTTAATCTCGTCAGGCATTGTTGCAGAGAACAACAACGTTTGGCGCATCGGAGGAAGTTTCTTCATAATGCTTTCGATATCAGGAATAAACCCCATATCAAGCATTCTATCTGCTTCATCAATCACAAGAACTTTAATATCGCTTAGTAGAATCTGACCACGGTCAAACAAATCAAGCAAACGTCCCGGTGTTGCAATTAAAACGTCAACACCCTTCTCTAATTTTTTGATCTGTGCTTGCATTGATGTACCACCAACCAGAAGAGCCATACTTAAATTATGATACTTACCGTAATCTTCAAAGTTTTCTGCAACCTGTGCTGCAAGTTCACGCGTTGGCGCCAAGACAAGGGAACGCGGCATCCGCATACGCGCACGCCCATTGGCCAAGATTTCAATCATCGGTAATGTAAAGCTAGCAGTCTTTCCTGTTCCTGTTTGTGCCAGACCAATAAGGTCTTTTGTCATCAGGATTTGAGGAATAGCCTTCGCCTGAATTGGCGTTGGTTCCGTGTAACCTTTTTCATCAATAGCTTTTAGTGTCTCTTCAGACAGTCCTAAGTCTCTAAAATTCATGGGACTGCTTATAGCCTTAATATAAAGAAAGATAAAGCTTTATACGCTTAATCGATCGCTTACCCCCTATAGACCGGCAAGAAAGGCTTCTATTTGCTCTGGTTTTTCGATGCTCTGACATGAAATTTCTTTATCAATACGACGCGCAAGCCCTGTAAGAACCTTACCTGCGCCCATTTCCACCATCTCTGTCACGCCTTGTTCTTTCATCCAAAGCACGGACTCGCTCCAACGCACGGTTCCTGTGATTTGATCAACGAGTAAACGACGGATTTCAGACGGCTCAGACGTTGCCTGTGCCATCACATTCGTAACAATCGGCACAAAAGGAGGACGGATATCTGTGTCTGCCAAGACTTGCGCCATTTCTTGAGCCGCGGGTGCCATCAACGAGCAATGAAATGGGGCGCTGACTTGCAACTCTATCGTTTTGCGCGCTCCTTTTTCAACGGCCAATTCCATAGCAACAGCAACCGCTTGCTTATGCCCGCTTACAACAACCTGTCCAACTGAATTATCATTCGCGACTTGACAGGAGAAATCTCCGTCCGACTTTTCTGTCGCGGCACGGGCAATATCTTGCACGCCGTCCATATCAAGCCCCAAGATTGCTGCCATAGAGCCAACACCAACAGGTACTGCGCGTTGCATTGCTTCTCCACGAAGCTTGAGCAATTTAGCGGTCACATCAATATCCAATGCGCCTGCAGCAGTAAGTGCGGAGTATTCCCCTAAAGAGTGCCCCGCCACAAAGTCACACATATCAGAGGTGCTCATGCCTGATTGTTTACGGATGACGCGTGCCACGGCAACAGATACAGCCATAAGAGCGGGTTGAGTGTTTTGTGTAAGGTTGAGGTCAGCCTCATCACCTTCGGTCATTAATTTAAAAAGCTTTTGATTAAGCGAATCATCTATCTCAGCAAAGACTTCTCGTGCCTCAACAAAGGTTTCCGACAATTCTTTTCCCATACCAATATACTGGGAACCCTGTCCTGGAAAAATAAACGAACGCATGGCACAATCCTTTTCTATAAAGTTATCCTCTTAATAATGCCCCCTGATGCGAGCGCATAAATCCAAGGCAATTCAAAAAGATAACGCTATAAAAGTCAACGTACAAATATTTTATTTCAGGACTCCGTGTATCAATATTCCAAAAAACCTTGAATTTTCGTACAAATGTGTTAATATTTAGTTAATCTTTAGCAATCTGAGAATATATTAAATCTTTCTTCGTTAATTAATAAGATGAAGGCGATTTTTCTATTTTTGCAAAGATTAATGCGTTCGCTCCACGGCAAGCGACACTTTAGAGGGTGCCACTTTAACCGTAAAACAAAGGAGAACGCTATGAGTTGTAATATTATACAAAGAAACATACAGTCAGTTTTGGAAGAAGCCAGTGCTGTATACTCAATGGTCTGTGACTCATCAGGCCAACCTAATACTGATTATGCGGGATATGCTTGTCATGTTGCCCTTAATCGTTTTAGAAGCTTACTTGAAGAACCCGACTTAACAGCCAGTCGTTTAGAGTATTTGTTGCGCAAAGCTGCACGTCAGCATGCTCAAAAAGACCCTGATGGAGATTGGTCACAATTTATGGCTAGTTACATTTCGCATACAGCAAATGCAAACCAACGCCACTAATTATCTGAACTGCCAGAGATTTCATATTTCACTAAGTGAAGCCATTTAATCCACGCACAAAATATATCCCCCTCCCCTTGTTGGAGGGGGAATTTAATTTCAGGACATCTTATTCTTCCTGCATATCACTATAAGGCTTATTTTTAGGCACTTTGCCCCTCTTTTTCCTTGATTATTGTTTCAAACTCCTTATAACAGCGTCATTACCTCGCTCAGACATATTGTATGGGCTTGGGCTTACTTAAGCCGTTAACCAAGAGGAGACATTGATGGCAATATATGAAACCGTGTTTCTTGCACGGTCAGAACTTTCTGCGAAACAAGTAGAAGAACTGACTGAACAATTCAGCAAGATCCTAGAAACTGGCCCTGAAGGGCATGATGCAAAAGGTAAAATCTTAAAAACCGAACCATGGGGAATAAGAACTCTTGTATACAAAATCAACAAAAGTAAAAAAGCTCATTACGTTTTGATCGAAAGCGAGACCACTGGTACTGCGATGATCGAAACAGAACGTGTTATGCGTTTGCATGAAGATGTTATGCGTTACATGACAATCAAGCTTGATGTTGCGACAACTGAGCCTTCTGCTATTTTGAAAAAAGAAGAAGACAAGTTCGAGAAAAAACCATACGACAAAAAACCGTATGAGAAAAAAACATATACTAAGAAAGAGGTTGCGTAATGGCTGAAAGAACTGGCTTTAAACGCCGCAAAACTTGTGTTTTCAGTGCACCTGGTGCTGCACCAATTGACTGGAAAGATGTTTCAACACTTCGTCGCTATATTTCTGAGCGCGGGAAAATCATGCCAAGTCGTATTACTTACGTTTCTGGAAAGAAACAACGCGAACTTGCAAATGCTATTAAGCGCGCACGCTACATGGCACTTCTTCCTTACCTCCAGATCGAAAGCGATTATCAACAAAGACGTTAAGTTTTTGTGATATAGAAAGGACTTAAAATTATGTCTACACAAATTATATTGTTAGAGCGCGTAGAAAGCTTGGGTCAAATGGGCGACGTTGTGTCCGTTAAACCTGGGTATGCGCGTAATTTCTTGTTACCACAAGGAAAAGCTCTTCGTGCAACAAAAGATAACATTGCTTATTTTGAAACACAGAAGAAAACGCTAGAAGCCAACAATCTTTCTCAAAAGAAAGATGCAGAAGCTATTTATAAGAAGATGACTGGACTTAAGATCGTTATTGTTCGTAACGCGTCTGAATCTGGACAACTTTTCGGATCAGTTACATCTCGTGACATTTCCGAAGGAATTACTGAAGCAGGTTTCACAACTGAAAAAGCTCAGGTGATTATGAACCAGAACTTTAAGATGATTGGTCTATCACCTGTATCTATTGCCCTTCACCCAGAAGTAAAAGTTGAAGTAACACTCAACATTGCACGTTCTGCTGAAGAAGCTAAAATTCAGGAAAAAACAGGTAAAGCTCTTGTTGCTGGTGCAGACCATCATGAAGAGCCTGCTGCTCCAGCTGCTGCTGAAGAAGCTAAGTCTGAATTCCTTGAAGATACAGCACTTGAAGCTGAAAAAGTTGCTGCTGAAGCCGAAGCTGAAAAAGATGCAGAAGCTGACGTTAAAGCAGAAGTAAAAGCTGAAAAGAAAGCTGCAAAAGCAGCCGCTGAAGCAGAGGCGAAAGCTGCTGAAGAAGCCGAAGCTGAGACATCTGAAGAAGCGACTGAAGCACCTGCTGACGCAGAGACAGAAGAGAAAACAGCTTAGTAAAGCATTTTACTCGATAACAAATTCAAAAGCCGGTGATGTTTCATCGGCTTTTTTGTGTCTGGGTTACATACTTAGACCGAGAAGAACAAGGGAACCTGAGATTACGCTACTTACTATCATCTGAGATCGTGTCAGAAGCAGCACCCCATCCAGTTTGTGTATTGCCATGATCATACTCATCCCTCGGACAACAAACGCAGCGAGTACGGCAAGCGCCGCCCCTTCTCCGCCCATGCTTGGAATAAGCAGAACAGAAAGAACAATCATTATGCCTGTGGAGAGGACGCTAAGCGACAAGTTCCACCCTGCGTGCCCCCCCATCGTCATATAGTCCTCAGCAGAACCAAAGGCCGTATTCATGATGAATGCCCCAGACAAGATTAAAAGAACAGGGTAGGCATTATAACAACTGGAACAGAACCAACTTGTCACCCACTCTCCAAACAGGAGCACACCCATCGCGCCCATAATCGCGATCACAACACCAACGGTACGTACAATCTTAAACTCTGCGGCGGCAGTGCCTTTATCTTTTTGCCCAAAGAAAGCCCCTAAACGTGGAGCAAGTAATTGTGACAGTGCTTGTTTGCCAATGAGGAGAAAACGACCAAGACGCGCAGCAATCGCATAGTCAGCAGCAACAACTGCGCCTGCTAGAGCTCCAACCAACAGCAAATCAAACCCTCTTGATTGCTGATTAAGCCCATATGTCATTAAGTTCTTTGCCCCATATTGAATGTCCCACGATGTAAATATTCGTCCACCTATATTGGGAAATATTGGTGCTGTTTTGAAAATCATAATCAAGGGAACAAGAAGCGCAATGTTCATTGCAAGACTTACGCCTTCTACAGACGGAGCAACATTGTAAGCCACAAAGAGTGTCAATATCT
>JAESUK010000140.1 GCA_016763095.1 Alphaproteobacteria bacterium | reverse complement strand
AGATGAAATTTTAAGAGAATGTAGCACCTCAAACCTATCCATTGAACTGCGCTCAGAGACACAAACACCAGCCCCGACAACAGATATCTATGTTGCAGATACACTTGGCGAGCTTGGTTTGTTTTATAAACTATCTGAAGTTGCTGTAATTGGGCGCTCCTTTAGTGACGACGGTGGTGGCGGTCACAACCCAATAGAAGCATCCTTACTTGATTCTGCAGTACTCACAGGACCAAACTATCAAAACCAAACAGAGCTATTTGCCGCGATGCTTGAGGCAAAGGCAGCCAAAGTCGTTCCATCAAAACAAGATTTAGCCTCATACATAGAAGATCTTTTCAACAATCATGCCTCAAGAAACAGCCTCATTGAAGCAGGTCAAAAGTTTGCTTCACATAAATCTGGGGTCATAAATCACGTGATAGACGAGATAGAACCTCTTTTCTTAAAAGCAGATATATCCTATACATAAGCTCATGAGCGCAAACACACCCACATTCTGGTATAAACGCACAGGCTTCTTTCCAAGACTCTTGTCCTGTTTGGCGATGCCTTTTGCTTTTTTTTATCGAACGGGTGACAAAATAAACCGCTCCCTACAAGTCTCTCACAGCGTAAATATCCCAGTGATTTGTATAGGAAATTTAAACATTGGCGGCGCAGGAAAAACACCAACATGTATCGCACTATCCAAAATTCTAACAGAGCATAACGACTTTATGGAACCTAACTTTCTAACCCGTGGCTATGGTGGAAATGTGTTAGGACCTGAGTATGTCGATTTATCAAGAAATGCAGCAATTTGGGGTGATGAGGCTCTTTTACTTAATAAGCATGCAAAAACAATTGTCTCACAAAATCGTTACCACGGGGCTGAACTTGCTACCCACAGAAACACCGACATTATCATTATGGATGATGGTTTTCAAAACAACTCTCTTAAAAAAGATATTAGCTTTATCGTTGTCGACGGAACATATGGTTTTGGAAATCAAAGAACCATCCCAGCAGGACCATTGAGAGAGCCATTAGAAGGTGGTCTCAAAAAAGCAGATGCTTTTATCATAATCGGCGAAGATAACTATGGTATTGAGGCCTTAATCCCAAAAGGAAAACCAATCTTCCGAGCAACCGTAAAGATAAAAACGGGTTGGAAAGCGAATAAAAAGAAAGACTACATCGCATTCTGCGGAATTGCCCACCCACAAAAATTCAAAAACACGCTTGAGGAAAAAGGTCTGGATATTAAAAAAATGGTATCCTTCCCTGATCACCATATCTTTACGAATAGTGATCTTAAAAAATTGGAAAAGCGGGCAAAAAAGAATGATACTCTGCTCATTACCACTGAAAAAGACTTTGTAAGACTTCCAGATGGTGACTTTAAGGACAGCGTCCTAACACTACCGATCGAAGCACATTTCCCAGCGAAAGAGAAAAAAGCCCTTCTCTTCTTTATAAAACAACAAACCAAAAGCTATAAAGAGGTATAAGCATGAAGAAATTCCGCTATGCGCTAGAAGCCATTGGCTTGTTCATAATGCTTGCCATTTTTTCAAGCCTCTCCGCCAAAAACGCTTCTAACTTTGGGGCATGGATAGGAAAGACGCTCAGTACACGCCTAGGGGCATCAAAGAAAGCCCTGCGCCATGTACGCCATGCACTCCCTGACATGACTACAGAGGCACAACAAGCCGCCATAGAGGGTATGTGGATCAACCTTGCGCAAGTTATGGCGGAATACCCTCACCTCGAGACACTTGGGAAGAACAATGTCGAGATTGTAGGACTAGAAAAACTTATAGAATTACGCGATGACGGAAAAGCAGCCATCTTCTTTGGTGCGCATTGCGCAAACTGGGAGATTGCATCTCCTGCTTTTTATGCTCACAACCTTGAACTGGACCTTGTTTACCGTGCACCAAACAATCCTTGGGCAGATAAGATGTTAAACCGCATGCGAAGCATGAAAGGCAAGCTAAGAACCTATCCAAAATCTACACAAGGAACACGTCAACTTGTAAAAGCCATTAAAAATGGCCGCCATGTAGGAATTCTTATTGACCAAAAATACAATGAAGGCTTACCTATTCCATTCTTTGGAATAGAGGCCATGACAAGCCCTGCCTTTGTTCAACTTGCGCAAAAATTCAAATGCCCCCTTATCCCAACACAACTCGAACGCATTGGAAAAAACAACTTTCGCCTTACACTCCACCCAGAGCTACAACTGTTTAATGAAAACGGCACAAAGAAGCCAATTGAGCCGCTTATTATCGAAGCGCATACACACTTAGAGAGCTGGATTAAAGCAACCCCCACACAATGGCTGTGGCTCCATAAACGTTGGGGAAAGAATGTCGCATAAAGGATCAAGTAAAGACTTGTCTTTATAGCCATTATTCCGCTATAAACACTGTCATGACACAGATAGCACAAAAAACTCAGAATGATCAATGGACTCCAGATAGTTGGAGATCAAAACCTGCATTACAACTCCCAACATACAAAGACCAAGAGGCATTAAGGCATGCAGAGAAAACGCTTGCGAAAATGCCCCCTCTTGTTTTTGCAGGAGAAGCCAGAAAATTAAAGGCACAGCTTGCGGACGTTGCGAATGGAAAATCATTCATTCTACAAGGTGGTGACTGCGCAGAAAGCTTCGCAGAATTTTCCGCATCAAAGATAAAGAACACCTTTAAAGTTTTACTTCAAATGTCTGTTATAATGACATTTTCAGGTCGCATGCCTATCATTAAAATGGGGCGTATGGCGGGGCAGTTTGCCAAACCTCGTTCAACAGATACAGAGACAATAGACGGCGTTGAGCTCCCAAGCTACCGCGGAGATATTATAAATGGTTTAGAGTTTACGGAAAAATCTCGCGAACCAAATCCAGACCGTATGATACAAGCGTACAACCAAGCTTCATCCACACTAAACCTTCTGCGCGCATTTGCACAAGGTGGCTTTGCCGATCTTCGCAAAGTTCATAAGTGGACACTCGACTTCGTTGGCGAAACACCTCTGACACGTCGTTATGAAACAGTGGCCGCTGAAATAGAGAATGCCATAGGCTTTATGGAAGCATGTGGCTTAGCTGGCGACAATGCCCCAGACGTTATGAAACAAACGGACTTCTACACATGTCATGAAGCCCTTCTTCTTCCTTACGAAGAAGCTATGGTACGTACGGACAGCCTTACAGGCGAGTATTACGATACATCAGCTCACTTCCTATGGATTGGCGCAAGAACACACCAAGCCGAGAACGCACAAATTGAATTTGTCCGCGGCGTAAAAAATCCTCTTGGTATGAAATGCTCACCTGACATGGATCCAGATCAACTTATTCGCTTGATCGACATCCTCAACCCTGAAAATGAAGCAGGTCGCTTAACATTGATCGCGCGCATGGGTGCAGGAAACGTAGAAAAAGGCCTCACACCCCTTCTTCGTCGCGTAAAAGAAGAAGGGCGTAAAGTCGCATGGGTATCAGATCCAATGCATGGAAACATCCAGAAATCATCAACAGGCTATAAGACACGTCGCTTTGAAGACATCATGAGCGAAGTGGCCGATTTCTTCGCCGTCCACAAAGCAGAAGGCACACACCCAGGTGGTGTCCATGTTGAAATGACGGGGCAAGATGTTACTGAGTGTACAGGTGGTGCGTACCAGATATCTGATAACGACCTTTCAAGCCGTTACCACACACATTGCGACCCCCGCCTCAATGCCAATCAGTCATTAGAGCTTTCATTTCTAATTGCCGATCAACTAAAATTAATCCAAAAGAAATAAATCCTTCCGATGAATATTATAGAAAAAATTAACGACCTTTTTCCATCAACACTCACGACTGAAGAAATTGAGAGTAGATACACACCACGCCCAGAAGGTCACGTGGTCACACGTATTGCCCCAAGCCCAACAGGCATGATGCATATTGGGAGTGTCTACGCTGCCCTCATCTCCGAGCGCGTCGCCCACCTTGCAAAAGGAACATTCATGCTTCGTATCGAAGATACTGACAGCAAGCGTGAAGTAGACGGCGCAACAGAAGTTATTATCAATGGTCTTGAAAACTTCAACATCACATCAGATGAAGGACCGACCTCTACAGGAGAGGAAAAAGGCAAATATGGTCCATACACACAAAGTAAGCGTAAAGACATTTACCTTGCTTACATTAAGCAACTCTTAGAAAAAGACCTCGCCTATCCATGTTTTTGCTCTCAAGAAGAACTTGAAGAAATAAGAGACAAGCAAACAAAACAAGGTATGCGCACAGGCTATTACGGCGATTGGGCAAAGTTCAGAAAAGCCCCAAAAGAGATTGTTGCCGACCACATAGAAAAAGGAACTCCTTTTACAATCCGCCTAAGATCATCAGGGAAACACTTCAACAAACGTCAATTTGAAGACTTGATAAAAGGAAAACGTAACTTACCTGAAAATGATGCTGACATTGTAATCCTAAAAGCCTCTGGTCTACCAACATATCATTTTGCACATGCAATTGATGATCACTTTATGGGAACAACACACGTCATCAGAGGAGATGAGTGGTTATCATCATTACCTCTTCATATTCAACTCTTTGAGACACTGGGATGGAAAGCCCCACATTTCGCGCATATTTCACCAATTGAAATTATGGATGACGGAAAAAGAAGAAAGCTTTCCAAACGTAAAGACCCAGAAGCAAGCGTCACGTATTACGAAGATAAAGGCTATCCAAAAGAAGCCGTTATCGAATACTTAATGAACCTAGCAAATTCAACCTTCGAGGCTTTCCGCGTAGAAAACCCAAGTGAGAGCGTATGGAATTTTCCGTTTGAACTACAAAAACTAGGACGCAGTGGCTCCCTTCTCGATCTCATTAAGCTCGACAGCATGAGCCGTGACTTTATCGGACGACTTAGCGCACAAGAAGTATACGACCAACTTATCGAATGGGCTGAGAACATGGAGCCAGAACTGTTTGAGCGTATGCAACAAGACAGAGACTATTTCATCAACATCTTTAAAATAGAACGTGAAGGTGTTGAACGTGTCCGTAAAGACTTCGCAAATTGGTCAACAATTTGGCAGGAACTCGACTATTTCTTTGATGATGCTTTCACACCAGAAGATGATTACATCGTAAAGATTACAGAACAAAAACCAGAGATTGCAAAAGCATTTCTTTCAGATTTTATTGAGAACTATGACGACACACTTGATAACGAAGCATGGTTTGGCAATATGAAAGAACTGGCTGGTAAACACGGGTTTGCAAAGAACGGTAAGGTCTATAAGAAAGACCCTGACAGCTATAATGGCACAATCGCCGATGCTGCAAAAATGCTACGTGTTGCAATAACAGGAAAAGCACAAACGCCTGATCTTTATTCTCTTATGATGGTAATGGGTAAAGAGCGCGTCTTAAACAGACTAAACGCGAGTATCTAACAAACCGCTGAACCTAATGCTGAGCCCGAGAACGAAGAAATTTTTCCAAACGCTTTGCATCAGATGAAGCTAACTGTGGAAATAAAAGGTTCAACGTATTCTTGTATGATGTTCTTTGATTGTGAAATAACTGGTCACAAATCACAATTTGGCGGTTTGAATCCAAAGATTTAAAAGCATTCACAATGTCAAAACGAGCATCATGTTGCTGTGTCACTTCTAGCTGAGTCTGAAATAAACTCATCATCATCTCCTCCAAATCTATTCAGGTTGATTACGTTATATAGGACGAATATTTCCTTGTCAAGATATTATGTCCAATTAAATACTGGAGTATGTATTAATATTTCAACAATTAGAATTTTTATTAGCAAATATTATAAAAATTTGCATCAGAAATAAAAATATGTAAATATGAGTTACATAAATAAGGGAAAATAATAATAATGATACGTGAAATGTTTTACAACGAAGCTCATTTATTCCTAAAGGGTATAAAGAATTCTATAGTACGGGACATGCCTCCAAAATACATGGATGACATGAATTATGGCTTTTTTGCAGACAGTGTTGCCAGAAATACGGGTATGCACCCAGCCGTCTGTCTTGCCCTCTATGCAAACATCGAACCCTTCACCAACAAACAGGAAGACATTTCCATTCGAGAAATGTCAGCGCGCCTTAAAAATAGAGCAAACATACTAACAGGAGAGGTTCGCGAAGCACTTGTATACCGTCATGGCTTAGGGGGCGACCCGACATCATCACAAACACAAGAGAGCGCCCGACAAATTTCAGAAAAAATTCCTGTATCCCTCTCCTATCTAAAAGGAAGAGCCGAATACATCATTCCTCAAGTAAAATTCGAAGCATAAGAGAAACTAAATGACTTTATCTGCGCTCTTCTATAGAAGATAGAGTTATGACTGAACCAAACAATACACCGACAATCATTCTCGTAAACTCTCAAATGGGAGAAAACATTGGCGCAAGCGCGCGTGCAATGCTCAACTGTGGATTAGTAAATCTCCGCCTTGTGTCCCCCAAGCAAGGGTGGCCAAATGATCGCGCAGAATCCATGTCCGTCGGTGCACTAGATGCCATGCCACCCGTTGAAGTTTTCGACAGCGTCGAAGAGGCCTCTCACGACATAAACACGCTT
>JAESUK010000139.1 GCA_016763095.1 Alphaproteobacteria bacterium | reverse complement strand
TTTTACAAAGTAAAAGCGCATAAGGGTGTGATCAAAGGGTTGATTGTCGGTATCGATTTGGAAGGACATCGTGCTTGAGCCTGCATAGGCATAAGACATACCTATTTTTGTGCCACCATAGATGACAGAGAGCTTGGGAACCGCTCCGCCGAAGACGCCTAAAACGTCAAATGTTAATGTATATAGTGCCAAAAAAACGATCCTAGTTTAATACCCTATTTAATACCCTACTACGAGTATACTAAAAATATCCGATCTTTAGAATATCAATAAATCGTTAATTTTGGCTAATTTTAGATAAAATTTTATGTATTTTAGAATTTATTGTTTCTTGGGAAGCCATTTGGTGGCATACGCCCCGCTTGCGCACGCTTTCCAAGCCACGGCATAAGGTCTTCGACAACCGTTTCTCCCGTGCCATATTTATAGCTAAGACCGTCCTCAAGAACGAAGGTTTTAAGGTCACTTATCCCACCATCTTTGTATTTCTGGAGGGTAACGCCTTTACCTCGCCCCATTTCAGGAACTTCGTTAAGTGGGAACGTGAGTATTTTTCTATTCTGACCAATGGTAGCAACATAATCCGCATCATCACAAATTTTCACACAAAGCAGTGCTTCGACATTGCCTGAAACATTCAGAATTTGTTTTCCTGTTTTGGTTTGTGCCAATAAATCTTCTGATTTAACGACAAACCCACGTCCATCAGAACTAGCGACAAGGAACTTTTCCTCAGGTTTATACACCAAGATATCCACAATATCGGCTTCATTCGGCAAATCGACGACAAGACGCACTGGGTCACCAAATCCACGTCCAGATGGCAATTTATCACCACCCAACGTGTAAAAACGTCCGTTCGTGGCAAAAATTAATATTTTGTCTGTCGTATAGGCCTCAAGTACATGGCCATGCTTATCGCCATCTTTGTACTTAATGTCTTTCGGAACCGCCCCGTGCCCCTTCATAGCTTTGATCCAGCCTTTAGACGAGAGAACAACACTAATGGATTCTTTCTCAATCATGATCTGATCAAGGTCAACCTCAATCAACCCTGGTGGCTTACCAATAACGGTACGACGTGCGCCTAATTCTGTATCAAGGCCATAATCTTTTTGCATCCCGATGATTTGCTTTTTAATCATTGTCCATTGCTTGGCTTCAGACTTAATCAAGGCTTGCAGTGCATCACGCTCTTTTGACAAAGCATCGTGCTCTGTGCGCATTTCCATCTCTTCAAGTTTACGCAAAGAACGCAAACGCATGTTAAGGATAGCCTCTGCCTGATTTTCATTCAGCTTGAATATTTCCATCATAGATGCTTTAGGATCATCTTCGAAACGAATGATACGGATCACTTCATCAATATTTAGGAATACAATTAAATACCCTGCCAAAACATCCAATCTATGAAGAACCTTCTCAAGGCGGAAATGCGTTTGACGCACAAGAACATGTTGACGATGCTTCAAGAAGGACTGCAGAATTTCTTTAAGATTCATAACCTTTGGAACAAGACCGCCATCAAGTGCATTCATGTTCATCGCGAATCGGTTTTCAAGATCACAGTTTCTAAACAGTGCTTCCATCAAAATTTCAGCTTCTACATTTCTTGTCTTAGGGACAAGAACCACGCGAATATCTTCTGCACTCTCATCAATCACATCATCAAGAATTGGAATTTTCTTAGATATAATTAAGTCTGCAATACGCTCGATAAGTTTTGATTTTTGAACTTGGTATGGAATTTCTGTGACAATAATTTGGTATTGTCCCTGCCCTAGTTCTTCCTTTTCCCATTTGGCACGCAATCGGAAAGACCCTCGTCCTGTTTCATACGCTTTGATAATTGTATCTTCTGATTCGACAAGCGTTCCTCCCGTTGGAAAGTCAGGTCCTGTTACGACTTGCATTAAGTCACGAACGCTTGGATCCCCTGCCAAGATCAACAACATCGCATCACATAGCTCATACACGTTGTGCGGCGGGATGTTTGTTGCCATCCCAACAGCAATACCCGTGGATCCATTGGCAAGAAGATTCGGGAAGTTTGCAGGAAGCACGATTGGTTCTTGTGTTTCGCCATCATAGGTTTCGCGGAAATCTACGGAATCTTGATCAATGCCATCAAGTAAACGAATGGCTGTTGAGGTCATACGAGATTCTGTGTAACGCATCGCAGCCGCGTTATCGCCATCAATGTTCCCGAAGTTTCCCTGTCCATCCACCAATGGATAACGCACAGAAAAGTCCTGTGCCAAACGCACAAGCGCGTCATAAACAGATTGATCCCCATGCGGGTGAAACTTACCGATTACATCCCCGACCACACGCGCACATTTCTTAGGGCTTTGATTCGGGTTCAGTTTAAGTTGGTACATCGCATAGAGCACACGACGATGCACGGGCTTTAAACCATCACGCACATCAGGCAAAGACCTACTCATAATCGTGGAAAGAGCATACGATAAGTAACGCTCTGACAACGCTTCTGTTAGAGGGACATCTAAAATTATTTCTTCGGTTTGTACGGGTTTTTTAGCCATTATTGTCTTATGCGCAGTCTTTTTGTGAAATTGTTTCTATCTTTTTGGCAAATTGCGCTTGAAAACGCAAGCGTGCCTCGGGCATTCCTTTAGAATGCTGTGCAAAAACCCAGTGTTCTAAGAAATAACCTGTTAATTTTAGCCCTGTGAGGAGGTCTTCTGGTGTGCCAAGAAGATTGCTTCCGCCTTTATTTTTCTTAAGAAAATCAGGAAGGCGAAGAAGTTTATCCTTATATGGCTCGCCTGCAATTCGGCTTACTGCCCGCCCCGACTTAGGACTGATATACATAAGGTCCTCATCATTTCCGCCTGCGGCACATTTTGACAAATCAATTGCAAAGCCTAGATCACGCAGTAGTGCAATCTCCCACATCACATATGCCTCGCCCCAGATATCTTGTTGCAACATTTCCAACATAGATTGTGTGCCGTAATATAGCTCTTGGTGCATTTCTCGCTCTGGCAAGGCCTGTTCACACAGATGACATGCGGAAAGAAGTGCAGACAGCTTTCCTGCCTCATCCAGAACATAAGAGGACCAGCTTTTCATCTGCTCAAGTTTATATGTTCCAAGTTGATCTTCTGTGCGTGCCTGCCAATCAATTGCGACCTCTGTCCCAGGCTCTAAGATCGCGCGTTTCTTTGCAGATTGTGCTCCATGCACATAGCCTGCATGCCGTCCGTGATGCTCGGTCAGAATGGACACAACTGCGCCACCCTCGCCATGCGGGCGAAGTGATACAATAATTCCTTGATCTGTCCATGCTTCCATCGTTATAAATATGGAGGGTTTTAAAACAAACAACCAGAGGAAACACTATGTCTCTCCCGCTTATCCCTTTCTATTTTGTACGCCACGGAGAAACAGAGGCAAATGTCGCCAGCCAAGTGGCCGGTTGGCTAGATAGCCCTCTTACGCCAAAAGGACGATCACAAGCAGAACACCTCTCTCGAATCTGTGAACGCCTTGAGGTTAAGCCAACACGTATATTCCATAGTGACCTCTCAAGAGCACGCGACACAGCCCATGCGGTTAACAATGCCCTAAACCTAGAAATAACAGAAGATAAAGAGCTTCGAGAACATCATGTTGGTACCTATGAAGGAAATTATGGGTGGGACGAAGTGCTTGCACTTCTCTCACGGGGAGAAACACCTGATGGAGGGGAATCTCGACAAATGTTTTTCGATAGAATGATGACTATATTTCCTGATGTAATCAGATCACATAACGAGCCTGTGCTCATCGTTGCGCATGGTGGTTTTATGCATCAGATGCAACGCTTTCTTGGGCAAGACGGTCAAATCGTTGTCAACAATTGCCACCTTCATTACTTTGAGCCATGGGCTGAAAATGAAAAAGCACCTTGGAAGGTGTATGTGTTTGATGAAATTGACGGGAAAGTTGTTCAGTCCCCTGCGACGTGGTGCCCATCAATTGCCAAGAAGACATCGAATGCTTGCTGTGTTTGAGCCACGTCATGCACTCTAAACATTTTCACGCCATGTTGCCGTCCATATAAAGCAGAGGATATTGATCCACCGAGACGTTCGGATGCATTCTCCTGCCCTGAAATCTCACCGATAAAGCGCTTACGTGATGTTCCTAGGAGGATAGGAACATTTAAAGCATGAAAGCGTTCTATGTTCTTTAAAAGAGCAAGGTTGTGATCTAGTGTTTTCCCAAATCCAATCCCGACATCTACCACAATTTTTTTCTTATCAATGCCTGCCTCAACACATGCCGAAATACGTTGTTCTAAAAACGCAAAGACTTCTGTGACAATATCACTGTAGGATGGTTCATCTTGCATATTTTCAGGCTGTTTTTGCATATGCATTAAGCACACAGGAACATTGTATTTTGCTGCTAATGCTAATGCGCCATTATCGCATAGCGCGTTTACATCATTGATGAAGCTTGCTCCTGCCTTTACAGCTTCTGTCATCACAGATGTATGGCGCGTATCTATTGAGATGGTCTTATTGGTCTTTTGTGTTAAAGCCTCTATCACTGGGATAACGCGGTCAAGCTCCTCTTGATGGGATATAGGCGTTGCTCCTGGGCGTGTAGACTCTCCACCAATGTCCAATATATCAGCACCTTCCGCATCTAAACGCAAAGCATGTGCAACCGCGCGCTCTACATTGAGGTACTGTCCACCATCAGAGAAGCTATCTGGTGTGACATTAACTATCCCCATAATAACAAGCTTGTTATTGCTCATTCTATCCTGCCACACGGTATGATTCACCTTTTTCAAGGGAGATTGTCTGTTCAAAGACATCCGCTTGGGTTTGCATGCCCTTCTCGACGAGTTCCGAGACTGATAATTTTAAAACAGGGTGTATCCATGTCGGCGCAATATCTATCAAAGGTTTTAAAACAAAAGCACGGTCATGCATACGAGGATGAGGCAAGCACAAATGCGAGCCCTCATTACCAATAACTTCATCGTTAAAGGCAATAATATCAAGGTCAAGAATACGGGGGGCATTGCGATATGTTCTTATACGCCCAAATTCTGCTTCTATGTTATTCAGCGCGGTTAAGAGAATACGGGACGTTAAGTCTGTTTTAACTGCAACAACGGCGTTTGCATACCAAGGCGCATCGCTTACTGGTACAGGGGCAGATAAATATGTAGAGGACGCTTTGACAATAGATATGCCATGATCGTTTAGAGCTGTTTTTGCGGCTTCTAACGTTTCCGCAGGCGTTCCATACTCACTTGGTAAATTTGCGCCAAGCCCAATTAATATCACAATAATGCTCCTATCTAAAAAAACTCATGTTTGAGATTTAGAGCATACATTAATAACGAATAAGGAAAAAAGCAATATTACCAGGTTCTGAATTGGCCAGAGTCAACATGAATGAAGCCACTACGAGGATAATAACCAACCCCACCAGCCTTCAATTTAATCGCTAATTGGCGTAAACGGCTGTTTGAAACATCGGGTAACTTAAGATCCATAGCTTGACCAGACATGTGTAGTGACTGTTTTGCTACGCCCTTGCTTCTACCACGAAGTTTGTTGTTGGTTTTTGGTGAACGGTACCCTGAAAGGATTTGAAATTCTTTTTTAGAGCCTGACATTCTATGAACGGCTGCGGCGATATCAATAATCCGTGGATCAATTGGGAACACGTCCCCAGTACGATGGTCACGAAGCGCGTGGTTTATTTGCTCAAAGGCTTCTGGTAAATATTTATTTCCTACACGGTATACACCTTTGTATGTATCCCCTGTGTGCATGTTGTGCACAGCGAAATTATAGCGCCCACCTTTGGATGCCGCAAATGCTGGCGTTACGCCAATTGTAGAAATAAGAGCCGCGGCAGATAATGTTAGTGCACCTTTAAGAAACAAACGGCGATCCACATTTTCTTCGAGTAATAATTTTTCAAGTATTAAATCAGATGTCATAATTACGAGTTACCTATTTCGAGGATGGTCATTTTAAATTAAAGCCAAGATGACCATACAGAGGAGAGTGTTAACAAAAAAAGAAGTAAATTAAAAGACAGAATATTAAAAAGCGAGCGAATGCCCACGTCTCATTATATAAAATAATCGAATCGGTTTCAAGTAAATTGAGTATAAAAAATGTTTTTTTATTAAAAAACAGCCTATTAGGTGTCTTTTTTACCCTCATACACACCCTTATACTTTTTCAACACTCTAAGAAGATCTTTATCGCGATCATATATATCTCTACCATATATGAGCTTACCGTCTTTGCCTGCCCATATAGTTTGATACAGGATATACACGGGTATCTTTAATTGTGCCCCAATATCAACCATCTCGCCCTTATCTAAAATTTTCAGCATCTTCTCATCTGACCAGTTTTTATTCTCTGAAAGAACAAACTTCGCTATTTTTTTTGGCTCATACATACGCACGCAACCCGAGCTTAAAGCACGATCCTCACGCAAGAACTTTGCACGATTATTCGTATCATGTAGATAAATATTGAATTGGTTTGGCATATGAAGGCGTATTCGCCCCAATGGATTATTCGCTCCTGGTCCCTGCACCATCCGAATAGATTTGATATCCGCTCTAGAGAGGTGTTCCCATTGAATAGACTCTGGAGGTAATGACAAAGCATCTGCGCCTCTTCCCCAAATAAACTCTACGCCCTTATCGTTTAAGTAGTTTGGGTCTTCCGATAACTTTGGAAGGTAATCCTCAAACTTAATGGTCTCTGGCACTGTCCATGTAGGATTTAAGCGCACACCAGTTACTCTTGAAACAAAGCTGTTGGTTTGCCTCTTATAGCGCCCAATGATCACAGGCATTTCTATTTCGACCTTATCATCGTCAATTGCCCATAAAGTCTGTGCGGGAATATTAACAACTAAATATTTAGATGGCATATCTGCTTCAAGCCAACGAATACGCTCTAAGTTTACAATGATTTGATCCCGCTTATTTTTCAGCGTTCTATTCATTGCATCTATTGTTTTACGACCAATGATCCCATCTGCCTTTAATCCACGAAGCGTTTGAAAGGCCATCACAGATTGTGATAAGCGATCATCATACACAGTTGGATCTTCGCCTCGCTTAACAGAGGGTGCA
>JAESUK010000138.1 GCA_016763095.1 Alphaproteobacteria bacterium | reverse complement strand
TTTTATGTTCGTTATGAAGTGGTCCGTAAAAGACACATTTACCATCTACATCACGAGCAACAATTACAGACACTTCAAAGTCAAAATCAACGATTTCTTCGGCGATTAAGTCGTCTGTTCCAAAGTCTGGGAAAGCGTCGCCAACAGAGTAACGCGCTTGTCCTTTCCCATCATATCCAAATCGACAAGTTTTAAGAATACAAGATGTTGTACCCCATTCCTCAAGTGCTTCCTTAATGTCCTCTATGCTTTTAACAGCACACCATTTGGCAGTTGGAATACCAATATCGTTCAAGAATGATTTCTCAACAACACGGTGCTGAGATGTTTCTAAAAGAATCTCATCTGGATGAACAGGCTTTAGTTTTGTTAAGAGCTTAATTGTCTCAACGGGAATGTTTTCAAACTCGTATGAAATAACATCCACGTCTTGGGCAAAGGCTGTGAGCTTTTCCACATCCGTATAATCACCAACATATGTCTTTGATACAACTTGCGAAGCAGGACCATTTTTCGAATCGGTATAGATAATTGTTTCAATGCCAAGTTCAGTTGCCGCTTGTGCGCTCATGCGTCCAAGCTGTCCACCACCTAATATGCCTAATCGTATGTTCATGCGCATGTTTATGGCAGTCACAAAAGGGCAAGGCAAGTTGTTTTTACTTTGGAAATTCTTTTACAGACTCTGTTTGTTCCGCGCGATAAGCTTCTAGGGCTGAAAATATCATAGTGTCATTAAGGCTGAGAATAGATGCAGCAAGTAACGCAGCATTCTTTGCGCCAGCATCACCAATTGCTAATGTTCCAACAGGAATACCACCAGGCATTTGTGCGATAGACAGTAAGCTGTCCATACCCTTAAGCGCCTTGCTTTTGACAGGAACACCAAGAACGGGAAGGCTTGTCATGCTCGCCACCATACCAGGAAGGTGCGCCGCACCGCCAGCTCCAGCAATAATAACCTGTATTCCTTTGTCGCGTGCTGTCTTTGCATACTCGATCATACGATCAGGTGTACGATGCGCAGATACAATCTTGCATTCATGCGGAATGTTAAGTTTTTCTAAAATATCGTGCGTATTCTCCATAGTGTCCCAGTCAGATTGAGACCCCATAATGATTCCTACGATCGGTTTGTTTTTTGTGTCGTGTGTCATAACTATGCGATAATATCTGGGATTAAGTCGTTTTCAATTTTTTCGATTACATCCTTGAGTTGAAGCTTACGCTTCTTCAAGCGTCGAAGTTGCAATGCATCAACCACAGGCATCTCTACCAGGTGACCGATGGACGCATCCAAGTCTTGATGTTCGTGTACTAATTCCGCCAGCTTTTCACGGAGAGCTTCTTCGTCTTCCATAAATTGTATATAATTCTCTATCTGTTAGTATTTGTTAGTTTTTATCTTTTCGTTTTGGATTAAATAGTTTACCAAATTTAGAAAGGTTTTTTAAGAGGTTTTATTAAAATGAGTAAAAAAATTGGTATTTTGACGAGTGGCGGCGATTGCGCAGGCCTAAATGCAGTGATTAGAGCTGTTGTCCATAGGGCGGATCTCCTTGGATGGGAAGTGTTTGGAATCAAGGATGGCACGCATGGGTTGCTCCAAGATCCTCCACAATACAGAAAATTAGAAATTTCTGAGTTTGATGGAAATATTTTGCGCCGAGGAGGAACAATCCTCGGAACGACAAATAAAGGCGATCCATTCGCTTTTCCAATGCCTGATGGTTCTCTGAAGGATCGCTCTGATGAAATTATCGCCAATTTTAAGAAAATTGGGCTAGATGCTGTTATTTGCATCGGTGGTGACGGAAGTTTTGCAATTCTACGTAAGCTTGCGCAAAAGGGTGGAATTAATATGGTAGGTGTTCCCAAAACAATTGATAATGATATTGGCTGTACGGAAGCTTCTGTCGGATTCGACACAGCTGTTTCTGTCGCAACGGAAGCGCTAGACCGCCTCCAGCCAACTGCGGCAAGTCATGACCGCGTGATGGTTCTTGAAGTAATGGGACGCGATGCAGGGCATATTGCTTTAACAGCAGGTATAGCAGGTGGTGCAGACGTGATTCTAATTCCAGAAATTGATTATTCACTCGAATCTGTGAACAAGAAAATCAAAAGTGTATTGGCTAGCGGTCGGAATTTTGGATTGGTTGTTGTCTCTGAGGCTGTGAAAACAGAAGAGGGAGAGAAATATATGGTAGAATATTCTGACGGACAAAAACGTTATGGCGGAATAGGAAACTACATCGGCGAAAAAATTGCAGAAGGAACAGGCGCTGAAACACGTGTAACGACACTAGGTCATGTTCAACGCGGAAGCCCGCCAACATATAACGATCGTTTGATTGCCTCCGCATTCGGTGTGCGTGCGGTTGATTTGATTGCAGAGGATAAATTTGATCGCATGGTTGCATGGGTGAATCGTTCAGTTGTGGATGTTCCCATTAAAGATGCTATTGCTGCTTACCAAGACGTTAGCTTAGATGATAGTCTAGTTCACACTGCGCGCGCACTCGGCATATCGTTAGGCGATAACTAAAAAATAACTCAGGAGATACCGTATGTTATATGTTCAACAATCTTTAGCCCCAGATGAGGAGTTAATCCACATTGGACGGTTTCATTGGTGGTACAATGTACAAGCATCAATGAGTATTGTGTGGGGCGTATTTATATGTGCTCTCATTATTAGTCTTTCTGTATACGCACAGCTGAACCTCGGAATTAACCTAAGTGTTTATAACTTGCCACATGACGCCAGTAACTTGGATATTGTGCGCGCACTTCACCCAGGGATTAAGTTGGTCTCGTTTTTAATGTTTTTAATGGGCTTGCTTAGATTTGCTCAGATGATGGTGACAAAAGCGACAACCGAAATCGCCATTACAACCTCTCGCTTGATATACAAAAGAGGCCTAGTTGCGCGTTCTGTCGGTGAAATAAGTATTGACCGAATTGAAGGTGTGAACGTGGTGCAAGGGATTCTTGGGCGTATATTTGATTTTGACGTTTGGTTATTAGAGGGATGGGTGTTGGAGAAATGGTATTGCCTCCAATTGAACGTCCTATCGTATTTAGAAAAGCAATTGAGAAAGCGAGAACATCATGAGTGACGCAACTGAGGATAAGAAAAAAGAAAAGCCTGTTGTTGAACGTCAAAAAAGAAAACGTAAAAGTTTTAACGGTATTGCACTTCGTGATGGTGAAACACCTGTTTTAAACGCACGTATCTCAATCGGAATATTTTGGAAGGCTGCTGCCGTAGTTATTATTGCACTCCTCATTGGTCTGCTCGCGTGGCAATTAGGCGTGTTTCTTTTGCTTGTTGCGTGTCTCACAGCAAGTATAGCAGCTCTAACAAGAAGGTTTCTATTCTTGGCGCTCACCGATCAACGTGTACTTATGCGTCGTGGGATTATTAAAATCGACACAATGCAATTGCGTTTGGACTCAATTGAAAGCGTGGAAGTTCAACGCACAATTGTGGGGCAGTTCCTTGGCTACGCAAGCATTGTGATTACAGGGATTGGAAGCCGATTTACAATTATTCCTTTCGTGGAAAATGCCGTTGAGTTTAGAGATATGCTTGATGATGCGTTGTATGCGAAAGACAATGCGTCTAATGACAAAAAATAATCAAACTCTATAACAAAGAAACGCAATCATGAGCTTTTCCTCAAAATGTTTATGGCATCCCGTTAAGGCTACTTTATGCCTAACGTTGTTATGTACAGTGCTTTTTATGGGAACAGGTTCTGCCTTTTCTGAAACCACGGAATCAGATGTTACATCTGAATTGGTCGTTGTTGATGCGCCCTTGGTTAAATACTTTCAAAAGAAGAGTGCAGGAGGGCAACGTTTTTACGATAGAGCGGGTATTCAAAAATTTTATGGTGAACACGAATATGTGCCAGTATGGCTCAAAGCTGATGCGTTTAACAAAAAAGCAAAGCAGGTTATCGGTGTTTTTGGTGAGTCGTGGAAACATGGGCTAAACCCTGAAAACTATGGCTATACAAAATTTTCTGAGGCATCTAACGCAGGGCTTGGTGATGACCCACTATTGTTTGAAGCCATGATGAGCGCGGCTGTTGTCCGCTATGGGCGAGATATGACTTCAATGCGTATTCCTCCATCTGAAATTAAGCAGCAGTCGAAGTTTTGGCAAAAACCGCTCGAATCGTATTCAATCTTAACGTTTGTCGTCGGTGATCGTAATACGAAAAAGGCAATGTATGCCTTAGCACCTCAAAGTAATATCTATGTAAGGCTTCAAAAAGAACTTCTTGGCGTGACGAAGGCGATTGAGAATGGGGACGAGACGGAAAATGTTTTACCCCTCTCTGTTCGTGGTTCTCTGCGCCTCGGTGATGTAAGTGCAATTGTTGAGGATATCCGTTACCGACTTGATGCACCCTCTGTTAAGCGAGGCGAAGATCCAACTGTGTATGATGATCGCTTATCACAATCTGTGATGGCATTTCAAACGCTTCATGGATTAAAGGCAGATGGGATCATTGGTCGTAAAACAATAGATGCAATGAATAGAACGCTGAAAGATAAGCGGGATCAAATCATTGTAAACTTAGAGCGCATTCGTTGGCTCGAATCTGATATGCCTTCTAAATATTTGGTCGTTAATATTCCTGCTCAAACTTTGTGGGCAATTGACGATGATAAGGTCGAAATAGAAATGCCTGTAATCATTGGGCGTTATAAAAGGCAAACCAACAGCTTTGTTACAAGAGTAACTGGTGTG
>JAESUK010000137.1 GCA_016763095.1 Alphaproteobacteria bacterium | reverse complement strand
TCAAGCCCCATACGCTGCCTTGCATTATCAAGCTCTACAGACGCAGACCGAATGCTTGGGAAGTATTTAGCAACAGCGCCCGTATCAGCCCCTTTCTCAAGTGCCTCAAGCGCTAAGTCGATATTCAGAATATTCTTGCGCACGTTGCCAAGGCTTTTGAAGGATTCAGTTGCAATCTTGGCTGCAGCCGCCCCTGCTGTTTCTGCTTGTTTAGCAGCACCCGCCAATTCAACCTTGGATTCCAGTTTGCCAGTTTCACGAGCCCCGGCCCTTGAGCCTTGCGTTAGGGTGTCGAATTCAGCGGCTTCTTTCATTACTCTTGCGGCCTCTGGACCAGTCACGACTTCCCCATTGGGGTTTGTCACAACTCTTGAACCGTCACTCATCACCCGCAACACAGTTCCGTTACCGAAGTCTTTTGACCTCGATACCTTAGAAGCATTCAACAAACTATCGTACTTATTACCGCCCAGAGCCTTAAGGCCCATTCCTAATGACATCTTAGCCGCTTCAGGGCTTGCTTTAAGTAGCTCTAGAACAGCTTCCGTTTGCGCCGCCTCATCAACGTCACCATCATTTTTTAACGCCTTCACGCGGTCGTCTAGGGGCTTTTCAGCTATACCTATATTTCCTGTAGCAAGGGCAGAATACACCTGCCCCATACCCCTAAGCCGTGATTCCTGATTATCTTCGTCAAAAATATCCCATCCCTGCTTCAAGCCCTTTGGTATCTCGGGGTATTGCATAAATAGCTTGCCGATTGTCTCTGCGTCTGGGTTCTCTGATCCCGCTGCTATTGCTTCGCGCATGGCGTTGGCTCTGGCAGTCTGGCGTTGTACTTCTGCCTGCTGCTGGGCAAACAGCATGTCTTCCCTGCCTTGCGTCACATCCTGACGGGAATTTCTACGCTCACGGTCTTCTAACGAATTAGCGAATTGGGTTTGCTTATTGCCAAAGTCTACCCGTTCCCTTGCCTCAAGGACTGGCTGCCTGCGAATGGCTGTTCCTGCCTGAAAACCCTGTAGGGCCTGCTGGACGGGATTAAGTACGTCAAGAGTGTAATCAATTGGATTAATTGGCATTAGAATAACCCTCCTTGCCCCGCGCCAAACGCAGCGTTAGCAGACGGGGAACCTACGCCGGACCCAAAGCCCCCCGCAATCTGCCCGCCTATATTGGCTAGATTACCGAATAGATTAGATTGAATCTGACCTTGGGCCAAATGACCCCCGGCCACTGCCGCCCCGCCTTGCTGCAACAGATTAGAAATGTTCTGTCCCGTTTGTAGTCCTGCATTGCCAACGCCTGCCGCTGCATTCTGTCCTTGTGAGGATAACCCCGCAAGTTTGGAATACTGGCTTTCGATAAGCTGGCTTAGAATGGCTGGCCTGAACTGGGCTAGTGCCGATTGGGTATTACCCCCACGTAAGCCACCCGTAGCAGATGCGTTTTGCAAAATAGCATTCTCACCCTGTTCAACCAATGCCCCGAACTGTGGGCCTTGTTCAATGGAGCTAATTGCAGACTGTTGCGCTTCATCACCGGATAGACCAATCAAGGAAAGCTGGTCAGTCAAGGCGTTTGTTCCTGCCCCTACATATGGAGCAAGCAACTCTTGAACCGCTTCAAACTGTCTACGGTTTTCCTTAATGCCCGATTGGGTGGCTTCAAGCTGTGCTTGCGAGGCAGAAGCTGCGGCTTTGGATTGAGACTTGGCCCCAAGTAAGCTACCCCCTGCTGAAATCCCTGCTATTGCAATTGCTGGATTAGGCATTGGAAAACTCCTTCTTGTATTCTTTGAATGTCTCGCCGTAGAATTTCATAATATTTACCGCTTCTAATTCTGCCTTTTCCCTACCATGGCATAGGAAATAAACCAACATAATCAAATCATAATACCCGGCTCGCCAGACATAGGACCGCTCATCTGCTTCGCCGCTGCGTTCCGCTATATCAGACCCTTGCCATTTTAATATTTGCGTTGCGACAACGGGCAATAACGTCTGGCTATTCTTAGCATAAAAGGTGTTGTTTTGCATCCCCACTAATGATGCCCAAATAACACGGTTTAAATCTTTCCGCTCTATTGTATCACCATCTGCCACATCATCAAACAACTGGATTACCGCAAACATGTCACAAAGCCATTCAATTGCCTCTGGTGGTAGGTCAAACATCTCTAGCCGCGCCCTAATAGCTCCTTCATGGGTCAAGTAATAACCCTCCCGCTGGCTCTGATGTTTAATGCGCTGGATGCACTTGCAGAAGCCGATATAAAATCACCAGTGCCAAGAACCTGCCCTAAAATCTCCGGGCACAAATACGTCTCGTTTGGCAACAAGTCTCTACTTTTGATGAATCTGTTTATGTCCCCGGACGACCCTGCATTACTAACCAGAGAAAGGTTTAACGTCACAGAAGAAGCGCTGATGTTGGTTATGGATACCGCATCAATAATCGTAACAGATGAGGCAACGAACTGTAACGTTTCTGAGTTCTCTATGTACTTTGCAGCTATTAAAGGGCCTGCTTCTACGGTCATGATGCAATCGCTTCTATGATTACGTTTAGATTTTCAACTGTGATATTCTGTGTGCCTGTTTGGTTCTCAACCCATACTTCAATATAGTCGGTTTCTTCTATATTCGATAAAGCAGCCGAAGCTACGCTTTCAGCGTTGCCACCTGTCCCAGCAATAGCAAATCCTACACTTTGTAGGATTACAGTATCATTAACCGCGATGTATATCGCCATCTGCACGTTGGTTGTAGATGTAAGCGCGGCGTATGCAGTTGCCCTGTATGTCTTGGCAATGGCCCCCGTCGAGGTGGCCCTGTTGTTTGTGTTGGTAAATTTTTGCGTTATTGGGTCTGATGTCGTTGTGCCCAAAGCCTTAACAGGTGTGTTTATTGTGGTGATGACGGTTGCTGTAGCATTCCCTATCATATAGTAATTGGAAAGTCTGGCGCTGTTGGATACCCCCACATTGTTAGTGAATAGCGCCTTATTATCATCATGCGCAACCCCCGCAATACTAGCTCCCGGCCCTGCAAAGTTACAGGTATCCAGAATATACCCCTCTACAGGGATAGTAGCCGTTACATCAACGTCAATGGACGTGCTGCCCGTCAAACTAATGAAGGCGCTGTAAATAATTCTAAATCTTCGGGAAATGGTCGCGGTTGAGGGAATAATAACCGTTGTCTCACCCGCTATTCCTGAGAATAATGTTGCATCAAAGGCGATTGTGTCAAATCCACCATCAAAAGTCAGATTGGCACTACCAATAAAGCCGATGGTTCGCCCAATGAAATTGTCGTAGTCCTTAATCGTCCCGACCACATCGCAATTCACGAAATTAACGCTGGTCCAATCTAGCCCTAGCCCACCAACTGACCCATCAAGGTCTAATGCCGTGCCCACATCCTTAATGGCGACCCTATGAAGAGGCAGGGAATAAAGGCTTGTGATAAACGGTGTTCCGCTGCCCAATCCTGTTGATGTAAGCGAGCAATTCTCCGTACTGCCTCCCATAAGCGTTGAATTCTGGCCTGAGACTATCCTGTCTCCCTCTAAATCCACGTTGGTTGTGACAAAATACGTCACATTATCAACAAGGTTGACCACGCCTGACACAGCCGTTGGGAAATCATTCCTATCTGACACGAACACAAATTGCCCAGAGTTTATTGAACTGATTATGTCCTGCTTGCCTGCAAGGGTGGCCAGTATTGCTCCTGATGAATTTGGTGCCTGTTGCAAGCCTTCAATGGCAAGCGTAAGTGTCTCCTGATCTGTTACACCAGTCTGGCCAACAGCCTTGAACAAGTCTTCAAATGCCTTCAATAGGCGGTTATCCCCTTGAGCTATTCTTGCAAGCTGCTCTCTTGTTGGCGGGTTAAATAGATCAACCATTAAAACGCCAAACCTTCAAGCCTAGCCTCAAGTCGGGCAATGGAGATATGCGCGTCAGATGATCCTGAGAACCTTTGAGAACGCCAATTGGACATCTTGCCACCTCTGCGCCATGCAATTCTTTGCGCACGTTCGCCTTGCTTGCCTGCGCTTGTGGTTTCCGGTTGTGACCATGTAACTCCATCAATTGTATATTCGGTCGTAATAACGGGATCATCCCCTAATGCAGTTTCACCGGTGAGGCTAACCAATTCCATATCGTGCACGATTGCACCCATGCCGCCATTATAGGCAATGGTTACATTGAAATCCCACTTAACCTTATCACCGAAATGACTTGAGACTGTCTTGACCGGAGTCGAAATCCTGCCAGTAACAGGGTCGCCAACCAACCATTTGTCATAAACCCAAACAAAACTCCTTGCGGGATATTGGGTCTTTGTAATAATGCCACCGGACAATGTGAACCAAACAGGCGTTTGCAATACCCTTGTAGCCTCGGCATCGTATACCAACACCTGATCAGGCAGGTGAATATAAAGCCATACATGCGTTAACTGTGTGCGAGATTCTACAACAATTTCTGCCAATTCATTTTCTGTATACCCTTGTAAAACAACATCAATTTCCTGTGTGGATATTTTTTGATTACCCCCATTAAGCCCAATGTAAACGCCTGGAGGCTCGTTTCTGCCACCACCAACAAAGGCGACCTTGTTATCAAATACCGTTGCTGCTCTATGCCCAATGGTTCCCCTTTGTATCTGCGCCCCTTCAATGCGTTCGAAGGGAAACCCTGTGCCGCCCACATTATCAAACACCTCGATGGAATGCCTGTTGATTGCGTAGACTTCATTGCGAAGCTCGAGAACAACATTGATAGGATCAGGGTCAATCTCTGAACTG